>JAZSKG010000017.1:0-3293 GCA_045534735.1 Candidatus Stercoripulliclostridium sp. | reverse complement strand
TATACCATGTGATTATAGTCGTTATCGCCATCAATGAGCATTAGAGAGTTGAGGAAGCGCTTACTTTCTACGTATTCGCCTGCCTTTGCAAGTCCACGTATTAACTTAATCATATTGATGACCAATTCTTGCTTTATGCTTACCCTTTCGTGTTCAAAGTCGGAATATGCGATATCGGTTGCAAAATCTGCCTTATATATCTTCAAAATGTCGTCCATCAACTCTGCTTTATGTAAAATATCGGGCTCCTTCATGTAGTTTTCTACTAGTAGCCTATACTTTACAAGGTCGTTTTCTAGGTTATCCACTCTAATTGAATAGCGAGAGTTTATGTAACTTATCTTATATTTAACACCTGCTGCATCAAGAGTCTTTCTTATAATATTATTGGTGGTCTTTAGGTTGTTTATGGCACTTTCATATAGATAATCCTTCCATAAGCAATCCAGTATTACGTTACGGTCTATACCCATCTCGCCAGCCAAAATGTAGTGCAAGAATAGATCCTTGGATTTCCTAGTCTTCCATTGTAATTCCTTGCCGTCAACGGTAATATATACGTCGCCAAACATATTTATCTTAACCGCCGCCGAACTTTCGCCCTTGCCCTCTCTTAGACGTACTTGGGACATAACTTCCCCTATGCTCTCACTCTCTATGCCGTTCTTCTCTGCATAATCAAGAATGGGCGCAAATACGTCAAGTGCAAAGTCAATTATAAGCCTTAACATACCATGGCTATTGGTGGTTCTGATTAGGTTGGTAAGAAGTGCGTCTGCCTCCCTTATCTCCCCTCTTTCAAGCAGTTTGTGGGTAACTATACCCATGCACATTAGCCATGCAACAGAGCGATTAGTGCCCGTCTTTATGCCCTCTTTGGCTAGACTATAGGCTTCCTCGGTAGAGCCCATTTTAAATAGTGCGTAACTCAAGGCAGAAAGCATATAGGGTGAATATTCGCTCGCTCTAGCACGCGTGTAGGCAAGATAGACCGTCGCTAAATCATGGGCGTATTTGTGTTCGCCTGCTCTTGCGTGTTGCCATACCCTAACCATTATGGTAAAGAACTTCTCGTAACTATCCTCTTTTGTAACGTGCTTTAAGGATAAATCACTATATTTACGAGAGTTGCTCTTCTCTCCACGATACCCGTAAATGAGCGCCTTTGCCGTATAGAGCATGTGTATTTCTTCATCAAGCCCATTCTCTAATGAGAATGCTATTGCCTCGTCAACCCTCTTTTCTATGAGATTGAGGTCGGTAGAATCAAAGTATCCCGTCGCAACAAGACGAGGTGGTATTACGTATGAGGAAAGTAAATTATGAAGTTCGGTCGCAAAGGCTAGCGCCTTCCTATAATTTCCCGATGCATAATAGTAAAATCCTAGGTCCTCTACTGCCTTAAAGTACCAGAATTCATCTTGTACTGCTTGCCTTAGGTTTGCCTCTATCTCGCTTGCCTTAATGGTGGAGTACCTTGGGAAATTGGGCATCATAAGTATGATTACTACGTAAAGATATTTGTATTCTTCACGTGCCCTAAGGTTCTCTTTTACCTCTCTAATTATGCTTAGTACCTTATCGCTATCGCCACGCTTATCATATATTTGACACTCTGCAGTTGCAAGTATACAGGTGGTTGCAACGTCACCCTTTTCCGTAAAATATTCCTTTAGACGCGCAATTTCACTTAAAGTGTTATCGTCTGCAACGTTTTGAGTAGTATCCAAGCAAATCTTCATTGCCGATACGTAAGGGTACTCGTTACTGGGCGCAAACCTTAATAAGTCTTTGTGTGCCCTTAGATAGTTAGGTAACTTTGCAACGTGCTTGGTGCAATGGAAAATCCTCTCTATCGCCTGCTCTGCGTGAGCGTAACTACCAATCTTTATGGCGTATGATGCGTACTCAAAATAGTCGCGGTTAACCTCCCTTAAAGCAGTTGCAACTACTTCTTGTACGTTTTCCTTTGCATAATCGCCAAGATAGGAAGCGTACTTTTCCTTGTTCTCTTTAAGATATGCCTTAAAGCCCTCGTCAAATATGAAAATGGTGTCGCCCTCTCTGGCATGAGTGCGCGCTCTAACGTAAACGCCCTTTCTGCTAAGATATTTTACCACACGGTCACCCTCGGGACAGATGGATTCCAACGTCTTTTCGGAAATGATATCTACGTCGGAAATATAAGTAAGGAATGCCTTTTGACTATTGTCAAGTTCCATTACGTATTCCTCGTAAGTGTACTCGTCCTCTTTGTAAGCAAGTATCTTTTCGTCTATTAGCGAAGGATATTTGGGTTCAAAACCATAAAGACCTATGGTTAAAAAGTTGCTTGCGGAAATTATAATCTTTAGGTTTGAGGGTGCGTTATTTATGAAATATAGGAGCAAGGAAAAATCATAGCCGTCGTCAAGAAGTTCCATGTCCTCAAACACCACCAAAACCTCACGTTTAAGGCTCTTTACGTGCTCTAAAACAGTTCTTATAACGGCTTTAGGTCCATTGTACTGGGAATTGCAGAACAAAAGTTGACGTAATCTAAGCCTGGTTTCGGGCACGTCGTCTAAAATGCGATCTGCTAAAGTCATGCAAATCTCATACATATCGTCAATTTTTGGGGAGAACCAAAAACATTTGAAATATCTTTGCGAGAGTTCGGAAATAAAATCTTCCTTACAAACGGTACTGGGGGCAAAAAGTAAAGAGCAATTCCCTTCGCCTGCCATAATGTCATTGAGCACAGTATTCACGTTTTTGTCTAATCTCATGGTCACCTTTTGTATCGTTTTATATTGATTTTTATGTCAAAAACTTAGTAAATATATTGTAAAACAAAAGTAAAAAATAGTCAAGTGAAAGTTTAGTGAAAGCGCGGAAACGCAAGGCGTTGACACGCAACTATGATTGCCTAGTGAACGGAATGAAATGAAGTGAAGCCCATTCTGCATTTTGCATTCAAAAATCTTCCTTGTGAGTGATGCGAAGCGAAATGAGGTAATTTTGCATTTATCATTTTGCATTCTGCATTACAAAACTTCCTTGTGAACGAAATGAAATGAAGTGAGGTCGTTCCGCGCTCCGCGTTCCGCACTCCGCACTTAAGTAGCATTTTGCATTCGCGTAGCGTTGTTTTGCATTAAAAAAGACAAGCTTTTGCTTGCCTTTTTTTGTATTCCGCTAAACTAGCGTGTTTTTAGTTTAATGGTACAGGATTACCACTCTTATCATACTTCCACTCTTCTGCCCAATAAACAGGTCTATTACTAGGATTCCACTTAGAATCCCAAAAGCTA
>JAZSKG010000243.1:0-11652 GCA_045534735.1 Candidatus Stercoripulliclostridium sp. | reverse complement strand
GGGTGAGGTAATAGATTTAGTTAGGAATACCTTAACCAATAAGGTTAAGAGTATGAGTGAAAACCAGAATGAATTCTTGGTAGAACTAATATCAGATAACGTAATGCGCGGGATATTCCGCATAATGATGGAAAGACCTCTTGAGGAGCAACGCGAAGAACTTGTAGGGCTACTCACTTTCTATTTTAAAGACGTAGGCGAGAGATTATAGGACGGGAAAATGAAGACTTTTGCACGCTTTGTGGTTAATAACAGATTGTGGATAGTAATCGTGTTTGCGGTTCTTTTAGTCGCGTCTATTGTCGGCACGTTATTTGTAGACGTAAACTATAACGATTCAGCATATCTTCCGGACGACAATCTGGTTGCCGAGGGTTTAGACGCTATGTACGGAGAGTTTGGCGAGGGCGGAAACGCAACCGTTATGCTTTCCAATACTACTATTGAAGACGCCGTTGAATTCAAGGAAAAGATGGAGGCAATAAATGGTGTTGCCAGCGTTATCTGGATAGACGATATTTTCCTTTCCGATGAAATTTGGGTAATAAAAGAGGCTCAAAAGAGTGCTAATATTTCTCGTGGAAAAGCGGTATATTTTGTTATGCATATGGTGGACAAAATTGCTACCTTAGATGAGAAGGAATTGGCGCTAATTTCAGCGGGTAATTTTAGTGATCCTTCACTTATTTCCGTCTTAGATAAATTAAGTGCCGGTCTAAGTGTTGGAGATAAAACCGGTTTTACAAAATTCATGTTAGGTTTAGGTGGAGCAATTACCTCTCCCGATAGTCCTTTTGCCGGCACTACGGGTGGCTTTGATATAGGAATGCTTGACCAATTTAAGCCTAGCCTAGAAATGTTCTATTATAATGGTGGAAAGCACGGGGAATACGCCCTTTTCCAAGTGGCGTTTGATAAAAGCGACTATGACACTAAAACCATGGATGCCATTGATGCTATTAAAGACGTGGACGGATACCAAATTTCCATAGTCGGTAACGCTGCAACTACCTATAATAGCATTCAACTTGTCAGCAAGGAAACCATGATTTCCACCATAGTTGCTGCAATTATAATAATTCTAATTCTTCTGTTTACGACTACCTCATATTTAGAGCCTGTCGCAATTCTAATTCCAATAGGCGTTAGTGTTTTAATGAATATGGGTACCAACTGGATAACCCCATATTTGACGGGTGCAGGTGGCGTTTCATACATTACGCAAAGCGTATCGGCAGTTTTACAACTTGCTCTTACCATGGACTATTGCGTAACTTTACTACATCGCTTTAAGGAAGAAAAGAAGAAAGGCCTTAAGTCAACCGAGGCTATGGTAGAGGCTCTTAGTACAAGTTTAAAAGCAATAAGTAGTGCTTCGCTCACAACCGTTGCTTCCTTTGTGGCCCTCATGTTTATGCAGTTTAAACTAGGTATGGATATGGGCTTCGTGCTTATGAAGGGTACGGTGCTTTCCATACTTTGCGTTATTTTCCTAATGCCTGCAGTTATCTTATTTATGGAAAAACTCTTAGACAAGACCGAGCATAAGACCTTCAATTTGAGTTGGAGAAAGTTTAGTAAGGGTCTTGTTAAGTCACGTTTCTACATTCCATTTATAATCATTGCAATCATAGTACCTTGCATTTTCCTACAAGGTCAAAACTTCTTCGTTTATGGACCGGAAGCAAGCATGGGTGGTACGGAAAGTGAGATTGCTGCCGATAGAGAAGATATGGAGAAAGTTTTTGGTAAGCAAAACCAACTAATTATGCTCCTTCCCATAGAGTATTACGAGAGTGGTGTAGAACTGGAAATAACCAAAGAACTATCAAAAGTTGAGGGCATTTCTGTCGTTCAAAGTTACTCTGCCTTTAAAGAACAAGGCGTTGAAGAGATGATGCCCGAAAAGTTCATAAAGCAATTCCTAGCAAAAGGGGAAGACGGTAGCGAGTATTCACGTGTCGTTATGTTTTTGGACGCAGATGAAGAGGGCGAGGCAACTACGGCACTTGTAAAGGAAATAAGCGCTATTGCAGACAGATATATGTCAGAAAACGAGTCTCTTGGTCAAGGTTACGTACTTGGTATATCTTCTGCAACGTTAAACATAAAAGAGGTTGTTAATGCCGATTACGATATAATCAGTTACGTTTCACTTGGTCTTGTTGCGCTAATTCTACTAATTACCTTTAAGAGCGCAATACTCCCTGTAATTTTAGTAATAGTAATACAAGGTTCCGTATACGTAAACATGGCAGTTCCTTATATTACGGGATTAATACAAGGACAAGCACAGCCCATAGTATTCATAGGCTATATGCTTATTAGTTCAATACTGCTTGGCGCTACGGTTGACTACGCAATACTCCTTACCGATAGGTACATGGAAAATCGTAAGACAATGGGCAAATACGATGCCGTTAGACAGGCACTCGCAGATAGTTCTCGTACCCTTATAACCTCTGCGGGTATTCTAACGGGTGCCGGGGCGGCGGTGCAATTTGTCTCTACGTTGCCGGCAACAAAGGTAATAGGCGCAGCCATTATGCGTGGTGGTATTATTGCATTCTTGTTTGTTATAATACTACTGCCACAACTACTTATTCTTCTTGATAAGGTAATAAGACATACAACCTTAGGTGGCAAGAAGAATATGATTTATTCTAAGGCTGTACTTATTACTCCGGAAATAGAAGAAGCCTCGGTTATACACCAACCCAAGGAAAGTGTTCCACTATGGAAACGTCGTAAAAAGTATACCGAAATGACTTCTACGGAACGCGAAGATGCAATTTTGGAGAATATCTTGGAGTCAATAGACAACCCAGATTTTGATCCTAACTACGAAGAATTTAACGAGTTTGACAATAAGGAAGAATAGCGATTTTTAGTAAAAAAGCCCACTATGTGGGCTTTATCTTATGGAAAGCAAAAAAATTAGTATTGACACTCTTCGCGCGCGTGTGATATAATTTTTTATAGTGGAATAAAAGGCGGAACGGGATGAAAAAACTGCGTAATTTGGTTCTAATTGTGTCTTTAGTGCTTGTGTTTAGCATGAGTATCGTTTTGTTGGCATGTAATTTTAGCGCAGATGAGGAGCCGTTTGAGGCACAAGATCATCGCTTCCTTACCGCTGATGGCGTAGATTTCGTAAATGCAAACGGGGAAAAAGTTTTCCTTAAAGGGATAAATGCAGGTGGGCTATTCGTGCAAGAAGAGTGGATGTGCCCTGTTGAGTCTAAGGACACCATTACCACCTATAATACTCTAATTTCACGTTTTGGCTACGATAGGGCAATGGCTCTTATTAAAGCATATCAAGATGCCTGGTGGACCGAAGAAGATTTTGATAACGTAAAAGAACTCGGATTTAACCTCATAAGACTTCCTTTTGCTTACTTTAACCTAGAGAATGAAAGTGGTGAACTTGTCAACTTTGAAAAGATGGATTGGTTCATAGATAATTGCGATAAACGCGACTTATACGTAATACTTGATCTCCACGGTGCATACGGCTCTCAAAACGGGAAAGACCATTCCGGCGACACGTCCAAGATTGACCTTTTCGGCAACAAAGAAAATGAAGAGAAAACTATTGAACTTTGGCGCACCGTTGCAGAGCGATATAAAAATAGAAGCATTGTTGCGGGATACGATCTCTTAAACGAGCCGGAAGGCAAGCATGGTTATACTAACTTTGTTCAATGGAGATTTTATAACGAGTTATACGAGGCAATACGCGAAGTTGATTCTAACCACGTTATAATTATGGAGGCTGTGTGGGAAACCAATGCGCTTCCCTCTCCAAGCATGTTGGGTTGGAAGAACGTAGCATATTCTTACCACAACTATGGTTGGGATGATATCAATAATTTTGAGTATCAAAAAGCATTTACAGACAAAAAAATAGCCGATTATCTAAAGACAAGGAAATCCTATAAGGTACCATTTTTCGTTGGAGAGTTCACGTTGTTTGGTAACGTAGAATCGTGGCATTACGCATTAAATGCCTACGAAAGCAATAACGTCAACTATGCTATGTGGACCTACAAGGTTCACACCGGTGGTAAAAACTCTTCTTGGGGCATTTACTGCGGTGGAGGAGAAAAGGTTTTGCCGGAAAGCGATAGTTACGAGGTGATACTGGAAAAATGGTCGGGCGAAAGCACCCTAAATTCATACGAGTACAATAAACTTTACAATAATATATTAAACCAAGGAGAATAAAAATGGCAGAACTAAAAGGTATTTTTTACTATGGTCAAACGGCAAAAGGTCACTTCAATTTCCACTTGAAAGCACCTAACAGAGAAACTATCGGCGTATGTGAAGGCGCATATTCTGATCTTTCCAGTTGCAAAAAGGGCATTGCATCAGTACAAAAATTTGCTCCCGCTGTTGTGGAAAAAATAGAAGACCTAACCCTTAAAAAACCCATGGATCCCCTCAAGTTCCCCAAAGCAGAAGTTTACCTTGATAAGCAAGGCAAATATCGTTTCCGCATCTATGCAAACAATGGCAATCTAGTATGCATAAGTGAAAGTGGATATGCTAGCAAAGAAAGCGCAAAAGCAGGTATTGCATCCGTTGCAAAATGGGCTCCTACTGCTGACGTAATGAGTGAAAAAGATTACCAAGAACTCATTAAGAAAAAATAGTACGATATTAAACGGAATGTCCCCAATGGGTCGTTCCGTTTGTTTATAAAAAAGGCAAATTAGTACTCTACAAAGGAGTATATGTTTTATTGTCTAGAAATTAGAATGGTTAAGGAAGGGGAAGATTTTTAAAAATCTTTATTTGGAGGCAATATGAAACTCGTAAAACTTATTAATGATAATTGGCTTTTTACTAAAGAGGGCAATAGTGAAGTGGTTAACGTACCACATTGCTGGAATGCCGTTGATGGTCAAAATCAACCCAATTACTACCGTGGAAATTGTTCCTATGAGAAAACCCTAGAAGGTCTTAGTGGTACTACCATTATACGCATAGAGGGTGCAAACTCCGTTTCTCGCGTATATGCAAACGGCACTTTGATAGTTGAGCATAGGGGTGGATATTCAGCATATTCTGCTGATATTACCAACTTCGTAAAAGACGGCAAATGTGACGTTAAGATAGAGGTTGACAACAGCGACTTTGAAGATGTATATCCCTCTACTGCAGACTTCACTTTCTATGGTGGTTTGTATCGTAACGTAACCTTGTTTACCGGCATTGAAGAAGGCTACTTTGACGTTGTAAATTATGGTGGAAGTGGCGTTAAGGTTACCACCATTAAAGATGGCGATAAATGGAACGTTATGCTTAGTGCTTCTACCCTTGGCATGGGAGACAAGGTAAACTTTAAGGTACTTTCTAAAGAAGGCGAGGTTGTTGCTTCGGCATCCTCAACCCCTTATGCAGAAGTAGCCGTTACAATAGAAAATCCCATTCTTTGGGATACCAAAAACCCATATTTATATTCCGTAAAAGCAGAACTTGTTGTTGATGGTAAGGTTGTAGATGAAAGTGCAACTCGCTTCGGTTTAAGAGAAATCGTATTTGATAGCGAACGTGGTTGCATTCTTAACGGACAACTCATAAAACTAAAGGGCGTATCTCGCCACCAAGACAGAGAAAACCTAGGTAATGCATTAACTTACGAGCACATTAAAGAGGATATAGACTTAATTAAAGAAGTGGGCTCAAATTCCATTCGTCTTGCTCACTACCAACAAAACCAAATTATCTACGATCTAGCAGATGAAAATGGTATTTTGGTTTGGGCAGAAATCCCGGTAATTTCTCGTTGGTCACAAAAGAAACTTGCAAACGCAAAATCACAACTAGAGGAACTCATTCTCCAAAACTATAACCATCCCTCCATTTTCTGCTGGGGGGTACAAAACGAAATCACCATTGGTGGAGGTGGTGGAGCAAGCAAGAAGTGTGTAAAGGGCGTTAAGGAATTAAACGATCTTGCTAAGTCTTTAGACGCAACTCGTCCCACCACTTGCGCTCAAGTAATGATGGCCTCTAAGACCGATCCTTTAAATAGTGTTACCGATATCTTAGGCTTCAATATTTACTATGGCTGGTACGTACAAAGATACGTTGATATTGATGCTTGGTTAGATGAATTCCATGCACAAAACCCCAACCTTAAACTTTGTCTTTCCGAATATGGCGCAGAGGCTGTATTGCGTTACTGGTCCTCAAATCCTGCTCAAGGCGACTACGGCGAACAATATCAAGCAATTTTGCATGCTCACTATGCAAACGCAATTATGTCCCGTGACTGGATGTGGGGTGGATACGTATGGAATATGTTTGACTTCGGTTCTGCAATCCGTAACGAAGGCGGTGTTGC
The DNA here is from genome assembly GCA_045534735.1 of Candidatus Stercoripulliclostridium sp. Taxonomy (GTDB): domain Bacteria; phylum Bacillota; class Clostridia; order Christensenellales; family DTU072; genus Stercoripulliclostridium_A. The sequence continues at coordinate 5,294 of JAZSKG010000243.1, read as the reverse complement.
CGGTAAGAACAATAAGGGACTCGTTACCTTTGATAGAAAAACTCGCAAAGATTCCTTCTACGCATACAAGGCATACTGGAGCGATGAAAAGTTTGTACGTGTTGGTGGTGTAAGATACGTAGAACGCGCTATCGGTAAGTCAAGAGTAGACGTATTTAGCAATTGTGATGAAGTTGAACTGTTTGTAAATGGCACCTCTTATGGCACTCAACAAGGAAAACTTACCACTTTCACAGTGGATATAGTTGAAGGTGACAATGAAATTAAGGCAGTAGCAGGTGACTGCACTCACTCCATTATGGTTCAAGGTGTAGAAGTAGAACCTGCATCCTACAAGTGCAACCAATCCGGCAACCTAGTTCGTAACTGGTTTGCTGCCGACGATGCAACCACTGCAACCGATTGTCTCTCCATCAATGATAAAGTAGGCATCGTTCTTCAAAGTGAAGACGTCAAGTCAATGCTTGGTTCCAAAATACCTTCCTGGCTTGCAAAAATTGCCTCTCCCTTTAAAGTTAAAACTTTACTCAAGATAGCCCGTATTTCACCGGAGATGCAGGGGATAGTTAATAATTTCTTGCAAACCATCAAAAAGTAAAACGCGTTATTTTAGCGAACTACTTTGAAAAACAAAAAAATCCGCTCGGTCGTTTACTTCTATGTAAAGTCGGTCGCGGATTTTTTATTTTCCTTCGTATCTCATCTAAACTAACGCGTTTTACCTAAACTTTGTTGAAATAAGAGATAACTCAAACTTAAGTTCTTCTAATATCGCGCATTTTAGCGAACTGCTTTGAAAAACAAAAAAACCACTCGGTCGTTTACTTCTATGTAAAGTCGGTCGCGGATTTTTTTATTTTCCTTCGTACTTCATCTAAACTAACGCGTTTTACATAGACTTCGTTGTAGTAAGAGATAATTTAGACGATAGTTCTTCTAATATCGCGTTATTTTAGCACAATACTCCCTTAAAAATAAAAACCCCTTCAGGGCGCAAACCCCTTGGGGTTTTACTTTTGCCTTGTCTAGCATCTAAACTAACGCGTTTTACCTAAACCTTGTTGAAATAAGAGATAACTCAAACTTAAGTTCTTCTAATATCGCGCATTTTAGCGAACTACTTTTAAAAACAAAAGAATCCACTCGGTCGTTTACTTCTATGCAAAGTCGGTCGCGGATTTTTTTATTTTCTTTTGTCCTGTATCTAAAAAATTGTAAACTTAATTCTTAGGCATATGCTTTAGTTCAAATACGACCATTATCATGCCGACAATAAATGCTATCAAGTCGGAGATGGGGGCTGCAAACATTACTCCTTCTACACCCATAAATATGGGTAGAATTATAAGTAGTGGAAGTAAGAAAATAACTTGCTTTATGAGTGAAAGTATAGCGCCTTTAACAGCCTTTCCTATCGCTTGGAAGAAGGTCGTGGAGGCTATTTGTACACCATTTAAGAATGTAAAGAATAGGAAAACGCGCAAATACTTTGTGCCAAACTCAAAATATAGTTCGCTACCCTCGCCAAAGAGAGATATTAGAAGTTCGGGGGCGAGCATGAATAGGGCAAAGGCGAAAAGTGAAAAAATAAATGAAGCAAGAACTGCTAATTTTAGCGTTTTTCTTACTCTATCATATTGCTTTGCACCATAGTTGTATCCGAATATTGGTTGGGCCCCTTGAACAATGCCTATTACAACAACAAGAAATATCATGAAAATTTTTGCAACTATGCCGGCTATCGCAATTGGAATATCACTACCATAAATGGATTCTGCACCATACTTTTTTAACATATTGTTAGAAACAATTTGTATAACCATGGTGCCAATTTGGAATATAAAAGAGGATATACCAACGGAAACTATTGCTTTAATGGTCTCAAAATGGGGTATAAAGTCTTTAATATTAACGCGAACGTTTTTAAACTTTATAAAGTATAAAGCGCAAATTACAGCAGAAAGAATTTGGCTAATGAGAGTAGCCCAAGCAGCGCCTGCCATTCCCCAGCCACAAACGAAAATGAAAACCGGGTCTAGTATAGTGTTAAGTACTGCTCCGGCGAGAACGGAAAGCATACTGTATATGGGGGATCCATCTGCGCGAATTACGGGGTTAAACCCTGTTGAGAAAAGCAAAAACGGGATACCAAACGAGGTGATTCTGGTGTACTCAACGGCATAATCTAGCGTTTGATCGGTTGCGCCAAAAAGTAGTAATAGATCCTTTAAGAAGATATTGGTTATTACCATTATTACAAGCCCACTGGTAACTAGAAGTGTAGTTACGGTGCCTACTATTAGTTTTGCTTTTTCCGGATTGCGTTTTCCTATTTCCAAGTTAAAATTAGCAGAGCCACCCAGTCCAACCATTAGGCCTATTGCCATGCAGATAGTAGTTAGCGGGAATGCTACGGAAGTAGCCGCGTTACCAAGATAACCTATGCCATGTCCAATAAATATTTGGTCAACAATATTGTAGAGTGAGTTTACAAGGTTTGCAATTATTGCAGGTATGGCAAGGGAGACAAGTAACTTGGGTATAGACTTGTTTGCCATACGATTTTTGCCTGCATTATTTTCTAGTAAATTCTCTTGTAAGGTTACTTCTTCACTCATGGTTTTTTCTCTTTTGCTTATTTTCTTTGGTATTTTAGCACAAAGGGGTATTAAACACAAACGATATAGCCTAAATTTAAGTATAAATATACTTAACTTTTTAGTTTGCCTATTGATTATAGGGGGTATTAGTGCTATAATGAAAAAAAATGGAAGTGCCGGTATGAAAATTATAGATTTATTGACGGAAAACAAAAGAACGGTTTCATTTGAGGTGTTCCCACCTAAAACCGAGAGTAGTTTTGATTCCATAAAGCATGCAACCCAAGAGATTGCATCCCTTCATCCTGCCTTTATGAGCGTTACTTATGGCGCAGGTGGTGGCACCAGTAAGTATACCCTTGATATTGCAAAAGATATAAAGCACAATTTTGGCGTACCCTCTCTTGCACATCTTACTTGTGTATCATCTAGTAGAGAAACGGTTGCAACGCGTATTAGAGAGATAAAAGAGGCCGGAATAACCAACGTGATGGCACTTCGTGGAGATATCCCCAAAGAACTTGAGGGCGCCGATCGTTCAAATTGGGATTATCACTATGCGACCGACCTAATTAGAGAGATTAAAGAAAGTAACGGCGATTTTTGTATAGGTGGGGCTTGCTATCCCGAGGTGCATCCCGAAAGCCGTTCGCAAAGGGAAGATATTCTTCATCTTAAAGACAAGGTAGACGCAGGGTGTGATTTTCTAACCACTCAAATGTTTTTTGACAACAATATTTTCTATAATTTTCTTGGCGCAATTCGTGAGGCAGGAATAGAAGCCCCCATTATGCCCGGCATTATGCCCATTACCAATGCAGTACAAGTAGAGAGAGCCATAAAACTTTCCGGGTGCTATATGCCAAGACGTTTTATTTTGCTCGTTGAAAAATTTGGCTCTAACCCCAAAGCAATGATGCAAGCGGGTATTGCATATGCTACCGAGCAAATCATAGACTTATACACTAATGGTGTCAAAAACGTGCACGTTTATTCCATGAATAAGCCGGAAGTTGCGCGTAAGATTATGGAAAACTTAAAGGATATCTTGGAGTAACATGGCTGTAACGTATCTAAAAAAGTTTGAGTCCCCAGAGGTAAACGTTAAAGAAATACTGCGCTATGCCGGGCAAAAGGAATATTCCGTAGCACTTGATGAAGAAATTCAAGAGTGTCTAAAAGAGGCTATGCCAAAACTTTCTTATAACGTTTGCTTTGCGAGAGTTGAATGTAGAATTAACGAGGGCTCGGTAACGATTTTAGATACCACAATTCATTCTAATAGCCTTGCCAAAAATCTTATTGGTTGCAATGAAGCAGTGTTATTTTCTTGTACGATTGGACTGGAAATAGACCGACTAATAGAAAAATACCAAAGCATTTCTTCTAAAAAGTCACTTTTGATGCACGCAATAGGCGTGGAAAGAGTAGAGGCTTTAGCCGATGCATTTTGTGACTTTTTAAAGGAAGAGATTGCGCGTGAAGGAATGTGTTTGATGCCTCGCTTTAGTCCGGGATATGGTGACTTTTCCATAGAATACCAAGAACTATTTATCTCGGCACTAGAGAGTAGAAAACTTTTGGGACTTACCTTAAACGATAGCCTTATGATGTCTCCGTCAAAATCGGTTACTGCAATAATCGGTATAGGGAATGCGAGGGAAAGCAAAGAAAAATGTAGAGAGTGTAGCAACCTAGGTTGTGAATTTAGGAGATAGAATGGATATTTTAACCTATTTGAAAAAAGAGATTTTATATCTAGATGGTGGAATGGGAACTCTTTTACAAGCCCAAGGCTTAAAGAGGGGAGAACTTCCCGAGCGTTGGAACGTGACTCATGGTGACGTTATTACCAGTATACACAAGAACTATTACGATGCGGGTAGTAACGTTGTTTCCACAAATACTTTTGGCGCAAATCTACTAAAATACGACCTTAACGAACTGGAAGAAATAATAAAATGCGCAGTATCAAATGCTCGTAGAGCAAGAGAAGAAAGCGTAAGTGTTGCCCCTAAATGGATCGCTCTTGACGTGGGGCCAACCGGAAAGATGCTTGCACCCTACGGAGATTTATCCTTTGAAAAGGCTGTTGAAATATTTAAGAAGACGGTTGAAATAGGTGTAAAAAACGGCGTTGATCTTGTTTTAATAGAAACAATGAACGATGCGTACGAAACCAAAGCCGCCCTTCTTGCAACCAAGGAAGTGACCGATCTTCCCGTATTCGTATCCAATGCTTACTCGGAAAACGGCGCCCTTATGACGGGCGCAAGCCCCAAGGGCATGGTTGCGTTACTTGAGGGAATGGGCGCTGATGCCATAGGTGTTAACTGCTCTTTTGGGCCTAGTATGTTAGCACCAATTTGCAGAGAGTACCTAAAGTATGCTAGCATTCCGGTTTTACTAAAACCTAATGCAGGGTTACCTAAAGTTGAAAATGGGGCAACCGTTTACGACGTTTCACCCGAACAATTCGCCGAAGAATGCAAGAAACTTTTGGAAGAAGGCGTAAGGGTTGTAGGTGGATGCTGTGGTACTACTCCTAGTTACGTGAAGGCTCTTACAAGTAGTACTAAGAACATTGTTCCCGGGGAGGTACTACCCAAGAGCGATACTCTAATATCCTCTTATTCCAAATGTGTAGAAATTGGTAAAAAGCCCATTTTAATAGGCGAAAGGATAAACCCAACC
>JAZSKG010000002.1:0-13217 GCA_045534735.1 Candidatus Stercoripulliclostridium sp. | reverse complement strand
CCCGCTATCTTCTCGTCAAAGAGGATATCGCCCATAGGATTGTTGATATAAGGATTTACGCCAAGAGCGAATTCTCCAACGTAACGAGCGCCCTCGTCGGTGTCAAAAATAGCGTTTACAGCCTTGGTGTCGTTAGCGGTTGCGTTAACGATCTTACCATCTTTAAACTCCAAGCGAACGTCTTTAAACTCAATGCCGTTTTCAACGCTGGGAGCATTGTAGTGAATATATCCGTTTACGGAATTCTTAACGGGAGCAGAGTATATTTCGCCGTCTGGAATATTCATGTGACCGGCACACTTTTTGGAACCGATACCCTTAATGCTAAAGGTTAGATCGGTATCAACTGCCGTTAGGCGTACCTTATCGGTCTTGTTAAGCAGATCTTGGAGAGCATCCATAGCCTTATCCATTTTTGCATAATCAAGATTACATACGTTAAAGTAGAAGTCTTCAAATGCTTCGGTGGACATACGTGCTTGTTCTGCCATACCTTCGTTAGGATAACGAAGAACAACCCACTTGGTCTTTGCAACGCGAAGTTCGTGATGAACGGGATGACTATAATAGCGATTGTAAAGGCTCATAAGAGCAGGATCAACGTCACTGAGTTCATAGCAGTTGTTACCACCACGAATACCAATGTATGCATCCATTTCTGCCATTCTGGCGCCGTCGTATTTAGCCATTAGAGTAGCAAGTTCTTCCGTCATGCCCATGCGTAGAGCGCGAGCAACACGGTTGTCTTCCATGTGAACGAAGGGTAGTCCTCCTACCTTGTATACTTCTTTTATGATAGCGTTTACAAGCATATAGTCTATGCCACGAGCCTCAATGAGTATCTTTTCTCCCTTTTGTAGGTTACAAGAATAATTTACAAGTACGTTTGCTAGTTTTTCAATTCTTTGGTCAACCATTTGTTTTACTTCCTTATATATATCAATTTTTTTATTCTTTCGGGGTGGCTTTCTTGCGCTCTCTCTTAACGGGATAAACCAAGTTTTCCTTCTTGGGCGCAATAATCACGTTGTAGTACATGGTGGCATCTATCTTTGCCATTTCCAAATCCATATCGTAGCAGAAACCACACTCTTTGGGTGTTGCTGCAGGGATTTCTCCTTCATAGTCGGATACAAAGTCAAAAGTTCTTTCTATGAGAGGTAGTATATCGTGGGAATCAAGGTCGCCTGCCATAATTAAATAGAAGCCGGTCCTACAACCCATAGGTCCAAAGTATATTACTTTGTCGCCCCACAAGGGATCGTTGCGAAGATAGGTAGCAACCAAATGCTCTAGTGCGTGTACGGAGCCGGTTTCCATAACTTCGTCGTGATAAGGGCGTTTCATTCTAAGGTCAAAAGTAGTTATGACGTTTGAGCCAAAAAGATCCTTTCTGCTTACAAACAATCCACATTTAAGTTTGGTGTGGTCAACTTGAAAACTTGTTACGTTTGAGGTATCTAGTTCCATGTCTTTCTCCTAAATATTTAAAATCATACGCATATATTGTACTACACTTTTTTATCTATTACAAGTATATTTATTCTTTTTTATCGGGTAGAAAGAGGATGCTTAACTCCGTTAATTTACGACAAAATGGTAAAAGTATCAAGGTAGTAATTAGGTTAAAAAAGACGTGAAAATAAGCAACAATTACGGAAAACGACGTGTGTTTGAACAAATCCACAGCCTTTTTGCCAAAAAGAATTACAAATGGAAGGAAAATTATTACCCCTATCGCGTTAAAAAGAAGGTTGATAAACGCCGTTCTTTTTGCATTTATATTCCCCCCTCCGGAGGCCAAAAATGCAGTAGCACAAGAGCCCACGTTTCCACCCATTATGAGATAAAAGGTAGCGGTAACCGGCATTATTCCAAGGTGCGCAAAGGTGATAACTATGCCTGTTAGCGCGCTTGAACTTTGAATAATTGCCGTAAAAATCATACCTAGGAGAAGTAGTATGAAGGGGCTATTTAAAGAGGAAAACAATCCGTTAAACGAAGGATAGGTACTGAGTTCTAAAGCCGAAAGTTTTATTATATTAAGCCCTATAAACATTAGCCCTAGGCTTCCTATTATCCAACCTAGAGAGTTAACACGATTGCCCTTCTCTACCATTATGAGCATTACCCCCAGAAAGGTTAAGAATGCAAAAATCTCCCCTATGGGAAGATAGTTAAAAGAAATTAAAAACGCTGTAAAAGTAGTACCGACGTTTGCACCCATAATGATGCAGGTTGCTTGAATAAGCGTTACTATTCCACTATTGACAAGCGACACCAGTAGCACGGTAGTCGCAGATGAACTTTGCAAAATAGCAGCGCTTCCCACCCCCACCCCTACCGACTTTACGTAGGAGGAAGAGATACTACTAAATAGTCGTTCTATTCTGCCTCCCGCCACCTTTTGTAGGTTAAGGGAGACAAGTTTCATTCCGAGAAGAAAGGTTCCTATGCCGGAAAAAAGAGAGAGTATGCTTTTAAACATACTCTTATTTTATGCAGGCGTTTTTACCTTAATGCCTTTTAATTATTCACCCAAGTTTGGAGCCCTTGTTTGCTAGATTTAGGCTTCTAAACTTGCATTTATTTAAAATGCTTACAATAAAAAGGATAAAAAAATTCGGCGCCGTAGCGCCGAATTCTCTTAAGTCTTACTATTTCTTTTCAACTCTTTCTAGTACGTATCCGGGATACAATCTAATATCATAGTTGTAGGTCTCGTCTAGAAGTACGCCGTACTTGAAGTTTTCGTCTACGTACCAACCGATGAACTTGTAGGTATACTTAGCATCATCGGTTTCAACAATAATCTTTGCATTTTCGTTTGCATCAGAGGTATTGTAATCAAACAAGTTGGTGTCGTATGAAGGTACGTTCTTCCAGTATTGACTTACTGCACCAACGGTGGGATAACTGCCATCGGACTTGGTGTTTGCACATGCAGTACCAATTTCATCACTGGTTCCAAGAACTACGGTTTCCTTTCTGTCAAAGTAGGTCATCTTGTATCCACCATTTGCTTTAGCAACGGTAGAAGTTACGCCGTTAGCACCAATTGCTTTAAGGTTTTCGTAGAACTTTTCGGGAGTGGTGAAGTCTTTAGCAGTAATGTTCTTGAAGGTTACAACTGCTTGTCCTGCCATGTAACGTAGTACTACTTCGTGAGTGTTAAGTAGACGAGATAGTGCCCAGTCGGTGTCGTATTCTTCATCACAGGTAATGTGTCCGTTTCCATTCAAGCAAGGTTCGCTCATGGGGTTACCACAACTCATAACCTTTCTGATGAGGGTATCTTCAAAGTATTCATCAACGTGCTTGTTAGAGGAGTCTGCGCTTTGATCGTATGCTTTAAAGTCGGTTGCAAGGGTTTCTGCTATATTGCTCTTAACGCCCTTCCAGTCAGCATTGTTTGCTTGGTTTGCTTGTTCACGAGCAGTACCTACTGCATAGTTGCCTTCTACGTTAATAAACTTAGCGTCGTTTCTGCCTGCGTCTTCTTCAAGTTCAGCATAAGCCTTAATTACGTGATCAGGAACCATTTCTAGTCCGTTTTGGATTTGGTTGAGGTCGTAAGGAACAACACTTAGGAATCTGTCTAGTGCAAGGTAGTAAACAACTTCGTCTTTCTTGGTAGATTGAATGCTACGAATAGAATCTGCACTGTAGGAGTAGATTTGGTATTGTAGAGCCTTGGTAAGGTCGGTCTCGGTAATGGTCTTGTGATTGATTGCGTATTGTTGGCTTTCAAGTTGTACGATTTCGTATTCAACTTTCTTAATCTTTTGACCCTTTTGTTCTTGTTGGGCATCGGTTAGGCTGTTCCAATTCTTTGCCTTAGTGTTGAATCTTAAAACGTTGTTATCAACACCGGTGTATTCCCAGTTAACGTCGGAAAGTTTAAGGGTGCTTTCTAGGCCAAGTGAGCAACCTTCTTGCATTTCTGCAGAATAGGTTAGACCTTCGCCTACTACGTCAATACCATTCTTGTATTGGCCGTTTGCTACGGAGTCGCCAATAGCGCCTGCACCACCAACGTAAACTTGAAGGTCTTTTTCTTCTTGAACGGATTGGAAGGTTAATTGAACTTCATAATATTTTTTATAACAAGCATAGGAGTAACGATATGCTTCTGCATATTGCCTTCTATCATAATCACGATAACGAAGTGCTTCTGCATTGGTGTCAAAGTATTCTTTGTGGTTTAGTTCTAGGAAGTCTTCGTATTCGGTTACGGTACCAAGTCTAGTGTTGTCAACCATCTTAGTATCGTCAAATACTTCGTAGTCTCGTTTTTGATATTGGTAATAATAGCCGTAAAGACTCATCATGGTCTTTTTGTTGGTTGCATCATAAAGAACGTCGTTAAAGGAGGTGATGTTGCCGTCCATGAATGCTAAGAAATAACTTAGAGTTTCATGGTCAAACATTTCATAACGAAGGTAATCTTCAAATGAAATTTCGCTTCCATCGTTCTTATTGAAGTCGTATGCAGACATCATAACGTCGTCAATGATTTCAATGCCGTAACTTACTATTTGGATAGCGGCGCGAGCAAATTGATCTGCTTTATCTTCAAAGATGTTGAAGATTTCGCCGTAGATCTTTCTCTTCTTGCGATTTATGTAGTCTTGTACTTCTTCTTCCGTTTCAAAACGAGGTGAGGGATATGAATTATCATATTCATACTCTTCAAAGTCTTCGTAAATAACTTGTAGTTCGTCTAGTTGATCATAGTCTTCTAGTACGCTAGCAAAGCCCAAACGGAATTCATAATCGGTCTTAGAACGTTTTTCGCCCTCTTCTAATACGTATGCCTCGTCGTCACGAGTGATGTACTCAACCATCTTGTCGGTTTTGTCTTCGTCAACACGAGCCTTGTCCATTCTGGTAATGAAACCTGCGGGGGTTGCATAGCAGAATATACGTTGGATGGTGGAAGCGTCTTCGTCGTCTACCCAGTTGCCGTCTACGTCAAAGTAACCTATGGCGTTTTGGAGTTTTACTTGGCCTTCGCTATCTGCAGACTTAGCATAGTTACCAAAGGTAATGTAGAATTCTTTCATTGCTTCTACTTCGTCTGGCCAATCGCTAGGTTCATCAGATTCCAACCACTTTACTCTTTCATCGTCTTGCTTTAAGTTAAGAGAGTCAGTCCACTCGGCAACTTTGCCAGATGAATAACCGGTAGTACCGTTAGCATAGTACTTTGAGTCTGCGCCGTAGTCAACCATGTCGGGTAGCGTCTCTATTACGGCAGTATTTTTACCGCCATTGCCGTTACCGCTGTTGGAACCATCGTCAGTGGGGTTACAAGCAACAACGCCAAGAGCAACGGATGCTACTAACGCAATAACTAATAAAGTAATTAGCAATTTTGTTTTCATAACGTTTTTCTCCTATTTTGTTATTTTTTTTTGCTATATAGTCAACGGCTAATGCCGATTAACTCATTATTCGGGCTTACTGCTCAATGCTTTAATCTTGAGACCATATTCCATCCAAGCGTTTCTAAACTCGTTAAGTTTACTATCTTCAACGTAAATAGCACTTACACTATCTAGTGCGCCGGAGTCTATGCTCAAAGTAATATCGTAAACACTTGGTATTACTAATGAAACCACTCCACTACCCTCAAATGCACCACGAGTAATTCTGGCAATACCTTCAGGTAATGTATAGGTTTCGCTTGCGTTATCTAGCATAAACAGCATCTTTCCATCAAGAACGTATGCGCCGTTTATGACTCTGCCTAATTCTTCGCTATCATATATGCCGTTAAGCATGTTTTCAAGCCACTTAGTGCCCTTAAACGCATCTTTACCTACGTACTCAATCTCTTCTGGTAGAATTACCTTTTCAAGGTTTACACAGCCGTTAAACGCGTCTTTTGGTATTGCGTTCAAGAAGGAACCGAGTCCGAAACTTAAAGCAGTAATACTTACGTTTCCTTGGAATGCGCTTTGAGAGATGGAAAGTATGCTTTCGCTACCAACGCTGGAAGGAATTACGACGTGTCCACCGTTTCCTACGTAAGCAAGTAACTTGTGGTTTACAACTATGAATTCACCTTCTAGGTTTGCAAGCCATGGGGTACCGGCAAACGCACTTACTTCTAGTTCTACTACGTTTGAGTTATCAAATACTACGGAAACAAGTTGAGTACATCCGGCGAATGAGTTTCCTCTTATTGCCGTTAGACCGGAGCCACTTGCAAATAGAAGTGCCGTGATGTTTTCGTTTCCAGCAAATACGTACTCGTATAGGTAAGTTACCTTTGCGGGAATTTCAATTACGGTAGCACTGCCTTCGTAACCTATCAATTTACCCTTTACAACTACGAAGCCGTTATTCTTGGGATCGGTTGCTTCGCTCTTGTACCATGCAGTATTTTGGAATGCGTTCTTACCAATTTCAAACGCACCGTCGGGGAAGGTTACGTTTAGGAGTGAAGTACATCCGTTGAATGCGTCTTCCGGAATGGTTAGACTTGATCCGGTTGCAAAGTGTACGCCGGTAATGTTAGTGTTGCCGGTAAATACGTTCTTTGCGAATGAAGTTACGTTACTTGGTATGCTTATAACGGCATCTTCTCTTACTAGGGCAAGAAGTTTTCCGTTAGGTGATATGATTAACGCACTAGCGAATGCATCCATCCAAGCAGTATTGTAGAACGCACGATCGCCCAAACTTTCAATATTATCGCTTAGTACTACGTTCCTTAAGTTAACTGCATTACGGAATGCGTTTTCCTCTATGGTTAGAGGTCCGTCTACTAGACTGAAGTCAACGCTGGTAATATTCTTGTTACCGGTAAATACACCTTCGGGAATATATCTTACTTCTTGAGGTATAACGATATCGGTAGCAACTCCATTGTAATCTACAAGGTAACCGTCTGCTATAACGAAACCATCATTATTAAGTTCGTTTAGTTCGTAGTAAGTGCCACTGAACGCACCCTTTCCTGCAGATACAACGAATTCAATGCCGTTAACCTCTAGTAGTCCAGTATTTGCAAATGCATAAGGAGCAAGTTCAATTTCACCGGTGAAGGTAACTTCTAAAATATTTAAGTTGCCTTGGAATACGTCGCTATTAACGTATTTTACACCATGAGGAATGGTTATTTCAACGTCGCTTCCCTTGTAAGCAATAAGTACTACGTCGTTAACTATGAGTAGTCCACCTGTGAAGTCGCTTAGATACTTAGTACCACTAAACGCACCTTCTCCTACGTAGGTGGTTGCGCTACTAAATACTACGGTTTCTAGCGTACTTAGTCCACTGAACGTTCCTTCCAGTATAGTTTCAATGTTGGTGTTTGACATATCAATGGAGGTAATACACTTTCCGTCAAATACACCCTTTTCTATTAGAGTTACACCCTCGGGGATAACTACTGACGTTGCATCTCCATTATATTTAATAAGGATACCGTTCTTAACGACGAATGCGTCGCTTTGCTTGGAGAACCAAGGAGTACCATAGAATGCGTTTTCGCCTATTTCGGTTATCTTATCTACTAAGGTTACTGAACTTAGTGCGATACATCCTTCAAATGCTCCGTCTGGGATAGCAGTTAACTTACCTCTTTCTGCAAATATAATTTGCGTCAAGGTGGTTACACCCTTAAAGGTATTTTCTACTATTTCGGTAGTAGTATTGGGCATCGTATAATCCGATCTGGTGCCAACGTAAAGTACGGCTCTCTTAATTCCATAATATGCGTTCTCGTAATAAAGTACGGGATCACTACTTTGTCTTAGAGTGCTTAACCACTTGGTTCCTTCAACGGCAGTTCTATCTACCATTACGATGTGTTCGTTAATTACCAATTCTTCAAGATTTACACAATCACGGAAGATATTTTCGCCTATTTCGCTAATCAAGCAATTTTCATGGAAGGTTACGCTAGTGATGGTATCGTTTCCACGGAATACGTAGGGATATATCTTAGTGACTTCTTGAGGTATTACTATTTCTCCACCCTCGCCTAGGTACTCTATTAAAGCACCGTCAACGATTACGAAGTCTTCACTATAACTTCTGAGCCATGCAGTATTTTGGAATGCGTCTTCGCCAAATTCCTTTACGTAAGAGTTGAACTCTACACTTTCAAGATTTACACAGTCACGGAATGCGCCTGCAGGTATCTTACTTACCATGGAATTTTGACCGAAGGTTACCTTCTTAATGGTTTCATTGCCTTGGAAGGTGTCTGCAGTAAATCCGGTTACGGTTTCATAACCGCCCCCTATTACGATTTCTTCGCTATTACCAACGTACTTAATAACAACCTTACTGGATCCTGCAAAGTTGAAGCCTTGGTCGTTAAGATTTTCAAACCAAGTGGTACCTCTAAATGCATTTTCTCCTATTTCTACAACAGTACTGGGTATATTGGTAACTTCTGTTACGTTGGTCCAGTTTTCTGCGTATCTTGCAGTAATTGACTTGGTATCCGTCAAGAAACTTAGGCTGGTAATGTTGGGTAGAGGTTCGTCACTTCCAATTAAACCACTTAACGTTACTTGTCCGTTGGTACGTAGTGAAGTTACACTCTCTTGAGAAAGTAACATGTAAAGTTCTTTTTGAGGTAGATATGCACCGTTACTTATAGTAATGCTCTTGGGAGCAACTTCATCGCTTACCATGTAGGTAACTCCACCGATTTCAAAGTTCACACCGGTTAATGCTCCCTCTACAACGGAAGTAATGTTAATATCTAAACTAAACGTATCGCTGGTGGTTACTCTTTGGTATAGTATCTTTCCACCAATAATTACGTCGTAACCTTGGTTAAGTTGATTACCTAGCCACAAAGTGCCGTAGAAAGCATCTTTACCAATAGACATTACGCTGGAAGGAATATTTATATCAACTAGGGTTGCTACACCGTTAAATGCATCTTTACAAATGCTATAAAGTGAAGAGTTTGTCGGGAAGGAAACTTGCTTAATAGTCGTATTGCCTTCAAATGCCCCTTCTGCTATCTTTTCTACGTTTGCGGGAATAGTTACGTTTTCAGCACTACCAAAGTATTTAATTAAGGTTGCACTATTGCCGGTGTTGCCTTCCATGCTTACTATTAGCATATCGTCAACAACCTTGAATCCCGTATTAGTAAACGCACTAGCGGAAATGTTACTCATGCTGAGCGGGAACGTGATACTAATAAGTTGTTCACAACCATTGAATGCATTATCCAAAATGGTATGTGCTTCGGAGCCCGTACCAAAACTTATTTCTTTAGCGCGTACAGGTGATGACCAAACGTCTCCCGCCTTGTCATAGTTACTAAACGCACCGGTGTTAACGATACGAACAAGATTGGGAATTACTATGGACGTGGAGGTTCCTTTATATTTATATAGTAAAGAGCCACCGACTACAACGAAGTCGTTTCCACTCGTGGTTGACGCGTAATTTTGGTACCAAGCAGTATCCTCTAAGGAGTTTACACCGACCTTAGTGATGCTTGCGGGGAATGATACCTTCGTTACTTGTTCCCAACCCTTTAGAAGTTCATCTTTAGTTTCTAGAATGCCGTCTAAAATTTCAACGTTTTCCAGAGATGCCATATCTTCTACGTTTACTCTTTCTACGAGTTCACTTAACGTAATGGTTCCGTCAAAAGCGATACTGCGAACGTTGTGCTTACCAAACAAGGATACGATATCTTGTGAAGTCAACTTACGAGAAGCAAGATCTTTAACTAGACCCATATCGCTATCGTTAATATCCTTAACGTTGTATGAACTTAAAATGGTAACCTTGTCAACGTTGCCTAGGTTGTTGAAGGTATATTCGTTAACGGCCGTGTTAATATTTAGTACCAAACTGGTGGTAACGCTCATAAATGCGTTGTTGCCTAGTTTCTCTACGTTATAGGAGGTGCCGTTTGCACTATCCATTACGGAAATAGGTGCAGTCATAGCACTATACTCTTCTATTTCGGAAACCAAACCACCACTATATGAGACCCTATACTTGCGTGCAAGGAGCAACGTCTTAGAAGTTGTGTTGATTATGTATTCTTCAAAGGTATTAGAAGAAACTGCGTTCTTTATGAATACTATACCTTCGTCGCCGACGGTAGATATACCTGCCCAAGCGTTGGAACTATAGTTACCAATTGCACTTTGTGGTACAAAGATTTCTAAGCCTTTTACTATTTCTACGTTATCCTCAACGATATAACTAAATTCAAAGGTTTCCGGTTCAATGGTGGGAGCCTCGCTTCCCTTAAAGAATATCTTAGTCAAATTGGGAGTTGCGTCAAATGCGTGGTCACCTATCTTCTTTACGGAAGCAGGAACGTTTACAACCTCTATGAACGCATCGTTTTCAAAGATATTACCATTAATGTAAACTACGGATTCGGGGATATCCAAAATTCTATTTACACCCTTGTAATCAACAAGGTTGCCACCAAGTATGATAACGTATTCGCCTTCATAAGCATCCATCCAAGCAGTGTTGCGGAATGCTTTAGCACCTATGCTTGCAAATCTATGTTCCTTAGATAGATTTAAGGTATCTTCTAGATTTACCACAGCGGGGTTAACGTAATCGTCACCATCCTTATCAAATACGGTAATGGTGATGTTTTCAACGTATTCGTTATCCTCCAAGAAGCCGGATGCTATGGTAAATGAATCTGCAAGTATGTTTACAGTCTTTACGTTTTGGGGTAGAGTTCCACCTATAAGTGCCTTTATGGTAGTATTTGCCATAGTGTTAAGAACACTTACGTTATTATTATTTTCAAACAACCAAGCAAGCGCTTCTTGTGAAATATTGTTATCAAGAGTGCTGTTTCTTAAAGTGATTTCATCGGCTTCCGTGATACCACCAAATGGATTTTCACCTACGTTAGCAACGTAAGTAGAGTAATCTAGTTTCTTAGTAACCCTAGGTAACGCATAGTCTGCTATCTCATTAACGCTTTGTGCATTCAATCTTTCAGGAATGGTAGTATACGTGCTATCGCCGTTTAGACTACCAAGTGCCTTAACGATCATGATGCCGTCGCCTTCTTTAGCCTTGCCGTATACCCATACCCAGTCGCTTTCAAATACGGTAAGATTGTCAACCTTTTCATTATTAAAGTTTGACCAGTCACTAGCGCCATTCTCGGTGTAAACCTTCATCTTATCGTGTACGTTATTGAAGGCATATCCACCAATGTATGCGGGCATATTGCTACCAAAGTAAACTATGGTTGCAAGTTTTTTGTCGCCTTCAAATGCGTTTGCACCAATGTAATTTACGCTTTGAGGAATGGTTATTGATTCAAGATTTACACAGTTAGCAAAAGCACTTGCGCCTATACTTTCTAGTTGGGAATTTTCAATATCGCTAACGTATACTTGCATTATTTTTGCATTATTTTCAAATGCGCCGGGAGTAATACTTGTTATACTGCTAGGTATACTTACGATATTTGCACTACCATTATAATGGTAGAGTATGCCGTTACCAACAATTACCATATCCCTAGAGTTATCACTTAACCATGCAGTACCTTCAAAGGCATCTGCGCCTATAGTAATAACGGTTTCGGGGATACCATAAGTTACTACACCATTCTTAACGATTTCAAATTGCTCAAGGGATATAGCACCCATAAATGCGTTATCGCCTATTGTTTCAAGGTCGGAGTAAACGCTTACGTCAAATACTATCTTTACCAGTGAGGTACAATTTAGGAATGCCCTAGCACCTATGGTTTCCGTTCTTCCATTTAGAACTACTTCTTTTACGGAAGCACAGTTTGCAAGGAATCCGTCTGCCATAACGTTATTAGCACCTGCAATAGTATTAACTTTAGTTAACGACGTAGGAGCAGCGCCACCGAACAACTCGGAAATCGTAGTATTGGGGGTAACGTTTAGAGTATGTAGGTTGGGGGTATTTGAATATGCGTTATACAAATATCTTGCATTAATAGCATTGGTACCGGTGTAGGAAATGGATAACATCTCTAAACTCTCTGCAGAAGCAAAGGTGTTTTCCATAATACCAATGGTGTCGTCAAATGATACGGAGATAACACTTCCATCAAATGCATAGTTACCAAGTTCAGCAACGTTTACCGTGTTACCACCTACGTTTATTAACTTAGGAATGGTTATTTCCTTTTGCTCTCCAAGATATTGAACAAGAACGGCATTACCATTTGTATTATAGTTGTATGCCCATTCATATTTGCCGTTACCACTCTTGGTAATATTATTTACGTCGTAAATCTTTTCCTTTAAGAGTTTCCAATTTGCATTTGCTGCATTGGAAGTGTAAAGGGTTACGTTGGGAGTATAAATCTTGAATGCATGTTGCAAAGAGGTGTAGTTTTGGAATGCATTTTCACCCAAGTTTGCAGGTGTATTTCTATTAAATACAGCATATCTCAAGTTGTTAGCGCCGGCAAATGCGTTATCACCTATGCTTAATACGGATGCAGGAATTTCAATTTCAGTAAATGCAGTACAATTGAAGAATGCACCACTTTCTATGGTTACCAAACTTTGGGGTAGAACGAATGCAGATTCCACGCCGTTTACTTTAGAATATTTAAGGCTAGAGTTCTTAGCAAAAGCATTCTTTCCTATAACTTCTAGCGTGGAATTCTCTCCAAAGGTTACGGAACGCAAATTGGTTGCACCACTAAATGCGTTATCGGGGATTATTCTAATGGACTCCGGAATAACTATGCTCTCAAGTTGAGACATATTCATAAATGCTCCGGGACCGATATTTACCAAGGTGCTGGGAAGTTCAATTTCGGTAATGGTATTATTTCCTGCAAATGCCTCTGCACCTATGGATTCAACGGGTAAACCGCTAGTGCTACCATTAGGTACGTAGAAGTTTGCTACGACAATCTTACCACTTGGAACGTTATTTTCATCTATACCGGTTAAACTATATGCCGTTCCACTTTCATTTAGGGTGTAAACCAAGCCTTCGGTAGAGGCCTTCTTTTCTTCCCATCTGGCATAAAGTACTAGGTCGCTGATTACTTCAACTCCAAAGTTATACTTATTCTTGTATTCAGGTTCGGTATACCAACCTACGAATACGTAATTTTCTTTAGACAAATCCTTGGGAGCCACACTTGATGCGCCGTAAGGATAAATACTGGGAGCAATAGCCTCGTCAGTATTGGTTTCATAAGAAATTTCGTAACGAGAAACTTCAAAATTGGAATAGAA
>JAZSKG010000053.1:0-4370 GCA_045534735.1 Candidatus Stercoripulliclostridium sp. | reverse complement strand
GGATTCTGCAACGATTTGTGCGTCCATGTCCATGTTCTTAACTTCGTGAACGTTTACGCTGAATACTTTGTCGTTACCTACTATCTTGCGAACTGCTGCGTTGATTTCTTCGATGCCCTTTTTCTTTGCGCCGGTTTCTTCTACTGCAGCGTCCTTCTTGTTCATTCTGCCAACTGCTACGCCAACTCTACCGCAGTAGATATCAATCTTAACGGTATTTGCTGCTCTTTCAATACAAATCTTAGAAATAGCGGCATCGTAGTAGTTCTTTTTGATGTACTTACGGATTTCGTTATCTTCTTTAATGCTCTTGCCGAAATCCTTTTTGTTTGCGTACCAAGTGCTACTCCAGGGAGCAATGATACCAACTCTTAAACCATGTGGATTAACTTTTTGACCCATTTTGGTAATTCCTCCTATTTAGCGGCGTCAAGAATGACGGTGATGTGGGTGGTGCGCTTCATGATGCTGTGACCTCTGCCCTTGGAAACGGGTTGATAGCGCTTAAGGGTTTTGCCTTCGTCTGCAAAGCATTCTGCTACGTAAAGGGTATCCTTATTCATTCCAAGATTGTTTTCTGCGTTTGCTGCTGCGCTGTTAACAACCTTAAGGATGGGTGCGCTAGAAGATTTGTTCATAGCTTTTAGAAGAGCAACTGCCTCAACGTAACTCTTACCACGAATAACGTCTAGTACGGAACGTACTTTGTAAGGGGATATTCTAATGGATTTTGCTACTGCATAAGGACGGGTGTCTTTATTTTCTAATCTGGCCTTGGCCTTTTCTCTAACTCTAGTTGCCATATAGACCTCCTATTTCTTGCCCGCAGCGGCTTTGGAACCTGCGTGGCCGTTGAACTTTCTGGTGGGAGCAAACTCGCCGAGTTTTAAGCCAACCATATCTTCGGTTACGTATACTGGAACGTGTACTTTACCATTGTGAACAGCGATTGTATGTCCTACGAATTCGGGGAAGATAACGGATGCTCTTGACCAAGTCTTAACGGGCTTCTTTTCGCCGGATTCGTTCATCGCAATAATTCTTTTCATTAAGCTCTCTTCACAAAAGGGACCTTTTTTAACTGATCTACTCATTATCTTGCCTCCTAATTAATACGCTTGATAATCATCTTGTTGGACTTAGCCTTCTTACTTCTGGTCTTATAACCAAGAGCGGGCTTGCCCCAAGGAGTTACAGGAGTTGCCATACCGATGGGGCTCTTGCCTTCACCACCACCATGGGGGTGATCGCAGGGGTTCATTACAACACCACGTACGGTAGGTTTAACGCCCATATGACGGGTCTTACCGGCTTTACCAACACTAACGTTTTCGTGGTCAATGTTACCAACGGTTCCGATAGTTGCTTTGCACTTTAGGCTAACGTATCTCATTTCGCCTGAAGGCATTCTTAGGGTTGCCTTGTTGTTTTCTTTTGCCATAAGTTGTGCACTTACGCCAGCGGAACGAGCAATTTGGCCACCTTTGCCGGGTTGAAGTTCTATGTTGTGGATGGTAGTACCAACGGGGATATCTTGAAGAAGGAGTGCGTTACCTGCTTTGATATCTGCACCTTGTCCACTTATAACGGTGTCGCCTACACTTAGACCTACGGGGCAGAGGATATATCTCTTTTCGCCGTCTGCGTAGTTAAGGAGAGCGATGTTTGCGCTACGGTTGGGGTCGTATTGAACGCTAGCAACCTTTGCGGGGATACCGTCTTTATTACGCTTAAAGTCAATAATTCTGTACTTATTTCTGTTACCACCACCGATGTGTCTTACGGTGATTCTTCCCAAATTGTTGCGACCGCCGGTCTTGTTCTTGCTTACTAGCAAGCTCTTTTCGGGCTTAGTGCAGGTAATTTCTGCAAAGTCCGATACGCTCATGTTACGGCGTGCAGGGGACGTAGGTTTATATTTAATAACTGCCATTATTCTTTACCTCCCGATTATGCTAGACTCTCGAAGAACTCGATTGCTTTGCTATCTGCGGTAAGGGTAACGTATGCCTTCTTATAGGAAGCGGTTTTGCCTTCCGTGTAGCCTCTTCTTCTGGTCTTACCGCTAACTCTTACGGTATTTACCTTTTCTACGGATACTCCAAAGATGCTTTCTACTGCAACCTTAATTTGGTTCTTGTTAGCATCCTTGCTTACTACGAATGCGTATCTTTTTGCTGCTATGCCGTCATAACTCTTTTCAGAAAGAACGGGCTTTATGATGATATCGTACTTATTCATTATGCATATACCTCCATAAGTGCTTTAACGGCGTCGAGGGTGAATACACACTTGTTAGCACGAACTAGTTCATAAACGTTAAGAAGTGCTACGTCGGTAAGGGTTAGTGCTTGGATGTTTCTGGAAGCACGGAGTAGTTCTTCGTTGTGTCCGTTTACTACTAGGAGTGCGGTCTTTTCGATACCGATGTTGTCAAGAGCAGTTGCAACAAGTTTGGTTTTGGGTTCTGCGATTTGGAAGTTGTCAACTATTAGAAGTTCGCCGTCTGCAAGTTTCTTGCTTAGTGCACTGCATAGTGCGCCAACTCTCATTTGCTTGTTAACCTTCTTGCTGAAGTCGCGGGGCTTGGGAGCGAATACTACGCCACCGTGAGTCCATTGGGGAGCGCGGATGCTACCTTGACGTGCTCTGCCGGTGCCCTTTTGTCTCCAAGGCTTTCTGCCACCACCACGTACTTCGGTACGGGTAAGAGCGCTCTTGGTGCCTTGTCTCTTGTTTGCTAGTTGAGCAACGATTACTTGGTGGATAAGTGCTTCATTGTACTCTCTGCCAAAGATTTCATCGTTAAGTTCAACAGTTCCTACTTCATTACCTAGGGTATTTATAACTTTTGCTATCATTTTCGTATCTCCTTTACCCTATTATTTAAACCACTTGGAAGCCTTAACTTTCTTGCAGGTATTCTTGATGATTACGGGGCTGTTCTTAGGACCGGGGATACCGCCGGCGATGAGAAGAACGTTACGTGCTGCATCTACCTTAACTACTTCCAAGTTTTGGATGGTTACTTGTTCGTGACCGTATTGACCTGCCATCTTCTTGTTTTTGAAAACTCTAGAAGGGCTGCTGTTTGCACCGAGAGAACCTACACATCTATGAACAGGGCCTACGCCGTGGGTTGCCATAAGTCTGTGGGTGTTCCATCTTTGGATGGTACCGGTGTAACCGCGACCTCTGGTGGTGCCGGTTACGTCAACCTTGTCGCCTACTACGAATACGTCTGCTTTGATTTCGTCGCCTACGTTATAAGCGGAGCAATCTTCAAAACGGAATTCTTTCATGGTCTTCTTGGGAGCAACGTTTGCTTTCTTAAATTGACCAAGAGTGGGCTTGTTTACGTTGTTAGCCTTAACTTCGCCGTATGCTATCTTAACTGCATCGTATCCGTCTTTTGCTACGTTCTTAATTTGAACAACGGTGCAAGGACCTGCTTCAACAACGGTTACGGGAATAACGGTGCCGTCTGCTGCGAAAATTTGGCTCATTCCTAATTTCTTACCTAAAATTGCTTTCTTCATCGTGAGCCTCCTATTACAGCTTGAGTTGGAAATCTACGCCTGCGGGAACGTCAAGTTTCATAAGAGCGTCAACGGTCTTGGTGGAGCAATTGTAGATGTCTATCAATCTCTTGTGGGTGCGAAGTTCGAACTGTTCACGGCTATCCTTATATTTATGGGGAGAGCGAAGAATAGTTACGATTTCCTTCTCGGTGGGTAGCGGGATAGGTCCAGATACGCTAGCGCCGGTGCTCTTAGCAGCCTCAACTATTTTAGCGCAAGAGGAGTCTATCAAGCTGTGGTCATAGGCTTTCAATTTGATTCTGATCTTTTGACCTGCCATGTTATTTTGTTTCCTCCAAATATTTTTTGGTTTTCCGAACACACTTAGCCGTGTGTGTCGTGCCGTCCGATAAATAAAAGGCCATTGGCCGTTCCTTATCTTCTTGCTGCTCGTGTTACCTCCGGAATTGACACCCACTTGAATGCAATATTCCATCTTAAGTTACCTAATCGGGCGGTTTCAGAGAAATCCCCGAACGCGAACGATACTATTTTATTAAAAAAGATATATAATGTCAAACAAAAAATAGCAAGATTTTAAAAATTTTTTATAAATTTACAAACTTTTTTTCGCGCCTTGTGGTTGAGATTTTCATAAACACAATATATTGTGGTTTTGGCATTTTTTTAGAAAAAAAGCCCAATTTATAATCGGTGTGTCGCGAACGTTTACGTTTGCAAAAAACTACTGGTTTTAAAGAAAAGGTATATTATATATAAGGTACCCGCGCACGCGCGCGAGAAAATTTATTCAAGGTCTTGATTTCTTATTCTTTCTATATTATAATA
>JAZSKG010000060.1:0-7793 GCA_045534735.1 Candidatus Stercoripulliclostridium sp. | reverse complement strand
CAAAACGCCAAAAATATCTTCTTTATAGCCCTTTCACAAAAGAAAACACGCGCCTTTGCGTGTTATCCTATCCGCCGGGGTTTACTCATTAATATACCCGGTTGCTTTAGCAAATCGGGTGCATTAGTTTTTGCATTGACTTACTTTGTACGAATGATAGTTCGCATTGCTCACATTATAGCCAATTGCTTGGCATTTTGCTTAGGCAAAAACCTGGCGAAAGCACGTGTTTACACTTAAAAATGGATTACTTATATCGCCATTCTTGTGGCTATCGGTCTTATTGTCGGGTTGGTTAAGTAGAGTTTATGATGCCTATACATATATTAAGCATCTTTCAATAAAGCCAATGACGGCTTATGGATTTAAATGTCATACAAAGGAAGGCACGCAAATGCGTGCCTTCTTTATGATTTACTACCTTTTATTATCTTTTTGTGAACGTTATGGTTGCCGTGTCGCCGTCAAGAGAATCTACGGTGAAGGTATATTCTAGTCTGTTACCTTGGTCGTCGGTAACGGAGCCTAGAGAGTCGCCTTCCACGTATACGTATTCGCCACCATGGGTTACGTACTCAATAAGGTTATCTTCTGTACCATATTGGTCGGAAGCATCGGTGTTGGTGTTGTATACGTCGTAGTAGGTTTCGCCCTCGTATTCTTCTTTGTAGAGCGATGCGTTTACGTGGTAAACAACTATACCTTCCTCATCAAAGTAGTTATAGTCTGCGTTTAGACCATTATTGGTGTAATATGCAAGTACGTAATACTCTTGATATGCACCAAGTTCTTCTTTCCAGTTGTTGGCTATAATTATAGTGTCACCATTTTGAGAGAAGTCTGTTAACGTCAAAGTCACGCTTTCATCTCCGACAACAAGGCGAGAAGAAGTTATCCAACCATAGTTAAACTTACTATATGCGTTATGATCCCCTATTTCTCCGTCCATTACATCGTAGCCACCCATGGGAGATCCTACGTATGCGGTATCATAGTAGTCGTCTGCACCTAATACGTGACCAAACTCGTGAATAAAAGTATAAGTGTTCAATGCGCTTTCATCATCAAAACTTGTGTCACCTATTGCATCACGGGTTTCAAATAAGAATTGGTATGGAGCCCACAAATAATCGTTTGCACTTACACCATCATACTCATAGTAATTATCTTCTTCATCGGAGTACAAATTCCAATATCTATATGCCCAATAGAAGGTCTCATCGGAATTTATTTCCAGAGTGGTGATAAGTACAACTGCATCTATGGTTCCATTGTTATCGGAGTCAAACTTAGAAAGGTCCATTATGCCTGCTAGATATGCAAGTGCTTCATCCATAACCATTTGGTCGCCTATTGCCGTTTCCTCGCCATAATAGTCCATGGTTTGTCTTTCATAATAATCACTTGTGTAAGTAGGTTTAAACCAACTATCAAGTACCGTAATATCCAAAGTCAGGTCCCCATAACTGGAGATATAGTAATAATCATATACCGAATAGTAATCGTTCTTGCCGTCCTTTTCAAATGCGTTCTTAATTGCATCTATAGTATATCCCTTTGAACTTGCAGTAACGTTGCTAAACTCTACGGGAATTACAAGAACTCCGGGTGCGCCGGTCGTGGGGCATCCTTCCAAATAGTAGCCTTGATCGGTGACTTTTTTTACGTTAGTAGCAGTTGTGAAGTCTACGTTATATACTCCGTTTTCTCCCGTGGGTAAACCTGCGCCCTCGTTGGTAATAACTCCGTCGGGAATTGTAGTGCTACCTTGATTGTCGTCGTTGCCGGGGTTTTCGGGAGTTGTGGGTTCATCGGGTTGTTCCGGCTCTTGTTCGCTTCCACCAACTTCTAAGTATGCATCAACGTCTACGTAATATTCACCTTCGTATAGGTATCCCACCATATCAACGTATACGTCGCCTTTAGAATATAGATACCAAGTATCTCCATCCTCGTCTACGTCCGTACCATCATCTGTGTAGGAAGAATATAGTGCGCGATAGGCATTAAAATCTGCTTCGCTATTTACAATCGCACTAAGATACACTCCCTTGTATCCATTCTCTTCGTATACTTCTATCATATAGTCGTCGTTTGGGACAAATGGAATAACGAACCCTATAATCTCTCTATAACTTGCTTTTTCCTCATCAGTAAAGTCGGTATAAGTATAGTTGGGGTTTTCGGGAGTAGTTGGTTCTTCGGGCTCCTCGGGAGTGGTGGGCTTTGAAACAACACTAACCGTTGAACCTTCTCCTATTTGAGCAGTTCCTTTGTATATTGCAATAGTTCCATTTACGGAAACGTAGTCACCAATCTCTACCTTGGTTCCTGCACGGAAAACTAGGATAGTGTCTTCTCCTTCGGTTACGTAGAAAGACATATTGTTGTATTTATCACTCCATTCGTAATAAATACCTGAAACCGTACCACTAAATATTGCCTTATCTCCTTCGCTTCCACCAAGAGCATCCGATATCGTAGTATGTGTGTCTGTAACTTCGGGAGTAGTAGGTTCTTCCGGAGTAGTAGGCTTTGAAACAACACTAACCGTTGAGCCCTCGCCTATTTGTGCAGTGCCTTTATAAATCGCAATGGTTCCATTTACGGAAACGTAGTCACCAATCTCTACCTTGGTTTCTGCGCGGAAAACTAGGATAGTGTCTTCTCCTTCGGTTACGTAGAAAGACATATTTCCATATTGCTCACTCCATTCGTAATAAATACCTGAAACCGTACCACTAAAAGTTGCCTTGTCGCCCTCTTTACCTTTTAGTGCTTCCGCTATTGTGGTAAGAGTGGATGGGACTTCTGGTGTGGTAGGTTCTTCCGGAGCCTCGGGATCAACGGGCGCAACAGCCTTACCAAACACGAAAGTAATACTATCAAAATACGAGGAATAAGTATTAGTTTTTACCATTGAAAAATATGTATAGGTATCCACGTTTGGGGTTATGGTATACTCATATACACCTTTGGTGGTATCAAAGTTTACAGCATTACCGAGAGGATTTTTAGAGTTGCCAAAGGTAAAGGAGAACACTCCAACACTATCGTGCTTGCCATCTGCATTTTCATTTAACTTAATGATTATGCTCTTAATTCCACCTTTAAAAGCAGTAACGTTACCAAGACTAGATGCCTTAGTTTTGTTGCGCGTTTGTATTCCATTACCATAGTTACCAAGTTCTATAAACCTAAAGGTTACGCCATCAACGGTTGCGCTACCATCGGCATAGGTTTGTTCCTTTAGACCAAGATTTGCTACCGTTAAAACCAAGTCGTCTATCTTAACTTCGGGCTCTACCGGGACCTCGGGATCATTCGGCTCGTTTGGCACTTCGGGTTCCACCGGCTCATTTGGCTCTTCTGGTTCTACCGGCTCATTTGGCTCTTCGGGTTCTACCGGCTCATTTGGTCCTGCTGGATTACCAGGATTTTCCAAGTCGCTATCATCTTTGTTTCCGAACAAATCACAAGCAGTTAGGCATCCTATAGCCAAAACTAGAATAAGTAAAACCAATAAGAATTTTTTCATACTTCTCTCCATAGGTTTTATTTATGGACTTTGTCCATAATGTAACTATATCACTTGCTCACCTAAAATGCAATAGCATTTTTAACATTAAATAGCATCTTGAAAGAGAACGCCTATTTATGGTATACTTTTAACGACCTGTTTTTTAAGGAGAATCGTATGGAAAGACCTATTACGACGTTATTTATGCTTTCTTCCGTTGACGGAAAAATCAGCACCGGCTCAACCGACAACTTAGACGTTGACAAAGATTTTCCAAAAATAGACGGCATTCGCGAAGGTTTGTACCAATATTACGAAATTGAGCAAACCACCGATTTATGGTCTTTGAACTCCGGACGAGTGCAAGCAAAAATAGGTGTTAACGAAAGACCTTTACCACCTAAATCTCCCGTTTCATTCGTTATAATTGATAACAAACGTTTGACTGAACATGGAATAAAGTATTTTTGCGCCCTTTCCAAGGAATTCGTACTCATTACCACAAATCCACAACATCCTGCTTTTTCTATTAAGGAGGATAATCTACGTATCATTTTACAAAACTCTCTAGACCTAAAAGGTGCGCTAGCACTACTAAAGAAAGATTTTGGATGCGAGCGACTAACCATACAAAGTGGGGGTACGCTAAACGCACTCTTCCTACGAGAAAAATTATTTGATTACGTAGATATAGTTGTAGCCCCCGTTTTAGTCGGTGGAAAAGACACCTCTACGCTAATTGACGGCGACTCTTTAACAAGGGAAAGTGAACTTGGCTTACTTGGCACTCTAAAACTTATAGAGTGTAAGACTTTGGAGCATTCCTATTTGCGCTTAAGATACAAGGTGGTAGGATAAGGAGTAAAAAATGAAAGGCAGACTAGACGGCACGTTCTTTGAATTTAGACACCACAACACACTAGAGGGCAAATACTGGAATCCGGCACTAGTGAAATTTACCGGTGCTGATTGGCGCAACAAGATTAAAGAGATAAAGGCACTCGGCATGGAATACGTTGTAATTATGGCAACGGCACTTTACGAGAAATGCTATTTCCCCTCTTCCGTATACCCTTTTGCCGATATTCCCACAAAAGATCCCATAGAAGAAATTCTTTCGGAAGCAGATTCTTTGGGCATAAAGGTCTTTCTCGGCAACGGTTTCTATGGTGACTGGAGAAAGGCACGCTATAATATTACGACAAAGGAAGTAATAGATCGCTCCTTTAGGGCCATGGACGAACTAGCATCCTTGTATGCCCACCACGAAAGTTTTTACGGCTGGTACTTCCCGGATGAAACTTGCATAATACTAAAGTTTTCTAAGCCCTTCGTAGATTACGTAAACGCTTGCTCCAAGAAGGTGGCATCCATAACTCCAAATAAAAAGACGTTAATTGCTCCGTATGGCACAAACCTTACTTGGACAAATAATAGTTACGTAAAAACGCTCGCCAACCTGGACGTAGATTTTGTTGCCTACCAAGACGAAATAGGTGTTAAAAAAACAAGAGTGGACCAAAGTGCAAGGCTTTTTGAAAAATTAAAAATTGCCCACGACAAGGCGGGCAGATCTCAACTTTGGGCCGACGTTGAACTATTTGATTTTGAAGGTTTGGTATACCAAAGCGCGTTACTACCAGCCCCGTTTGAACGTATTCGCAAACAACTTGAAAACGTGGCGCCTTACGTAGAAAAGACTCTTGGCTACCAATACCTAGGGCTCATGAACCCACAAAATTCACCTTCCTTTGCAGGTCACCAAACGAGCATAAAACTCTACAACGACTACTTACTATACCTAGAAGAATAGGCTATTCCTTTATTTGAGGTATTAGTATTTTATTTAGTTTTGGAATTTTAAAGTATCCCAGTATTACCACTAACGCAAACACTATGCTACCCACTGCGCATATCAAGCAGTCGTGCATTGTGTCTATTAATCCTACGTCAAGATAGCCCTCTATAACGTAAGTCTTTCCATTTCCGTATTCTATTATTGTGCGCGTTATATCCTCTAGGATTACTGCTTCGTTGTGGCTTCCCGCTAGATAGTAGGAATTAATTCCTTTTACTATACTATCTTCCATCATGTCAAAGCCAAGGAGACAGGTACAACCATACTCAAAGAATTCCCACACAAGCGCAACCGAAAAACTAAAGAAAATACCAAACGTTAATGCTCCCGCAAAAGTCTTTTTACTTTCTGCCTTTCCAAAAAACTTCTCTACTAAACAATATCCAAGCGCAGTAAAAGCAATTCCAGAAGTACCATGAAGAATGGCATCAAACACCGGCACGGTAGAATAGAGATTAAAGCAAGACCCAAGTATGCTTCCGTATGCTATAAACAATATGCCCAGCGTGAACAATTCCCCTAGTCTTATTTTAACAAAGTACTCTACTAGAAAAATCATTGGAATGAGTAAAATAAAAGCAAGGCACATTAAAAGGTTGCGAAGATCAAAGTCAACGCACCAGTATATTGCAGATGCTAAACACAATGCAACGTATATCACAAGCGACGCAAAGAAAAACTTGCGCGCAACACATTCTTTTAGATAGTTTTTAAAGCCTATTCTTTCCATCCTAGTCTCTCCACGACTATATAACGTACTCATTATATCTACATAATGTTATACTTTTGTTAAAGTATAGTTAAAAAAAGACTTAACAAACGTTAAGCCTTTACAATTCTATATGATTTTGTTTTGTCTTATTTACCACTTTCGTAGGCCTCTCTTACTGCGATTGCAAGTTGATCGGCGCAAGAAGTAGGTTTAAAACCACAACGATTACCCTTAAGTTTTGATTCTATTTCTTCTACCGTCATACCATCTACAAGTGTTGATATTGCCTTAAGATTTCCGTTGCATCCACCTAAAAACGATACGCCCGTTACTACGTTTCCTTCTAGATTAAAATTTATTTTCCTGGCGCAAACGCCTTTGGTTTTATAGTTATATTCCATTTTTTATTCTCCTTTGTCCTAGTATTTATATTCTAATCTATATTAATTAAACTTTCAAGTTTTTTGCTACGATGTTGTATTTAAATTAATATAAACAATATTTATTTCTTAAAACACAAAAAATAAAGTTTAGAATGTCAAATAAAATTTAAAATTTTTCCAAAAAGCATTATAAAAAATAGTTGACAAGTTAAAATTTACTTGTTATTATATTTAGGCGTTAACCAAACGTTGGTATGGCGGCGTAGCTTAGTTGGTTATAGCGGCCGGTTCATACCCGGCAGGTCGTTGGTTCGAGTCCGACCGCCGCTACCAAAATGAGGCCCCTTGGTCAAGCGGTTAAGACATCGCCCTTTCACGGCGGTAACATGGGTTCGATTCCCGTAGGGGTCACCAAGTGGAGGCATAGCTCAGCTGGGAGAGCGCTTGCCTTACAAGCAAGATGTCATAGGTTCAAGTCCTATTGTCTCCACCACAAAAAGAAAGACGAACGTTAAGTTCGTCTTTTCTTTTGCTTTTTTCCTTTTACCACTCTTTGTTCATTACTATAAAGGTCATTCTTTCTTGTATGCTTGCTCTGCCGTGATTGGTCTTTATTCCACCATGATCGGACGTGATGATTATTAGCCAATCTTCAGTTGCATAACTAGGCCTATCCTTTATGGTCATTATGGTTTCATAACCATATTGGTCGGCTTTCTTGAATGCTTCTTTGTATTTAGGGTTATTAAAACTAAATCCTTTACCATGTCCCGTAGAATCGGTGGGCTCGTATATTACAAAAGTAAAATCTGCACAATCTGCCTTTTCCAGTTCGTTTATGGTTGCCTCAAAAGATGCCTCGTCGTCTTTGCACTTATTAAAGGATACGCCTAACCCCTTCTCTTCACAATATTCCTTTTCCAATTTATAGGTTGAGTCTTTCCTAGAAAAATGGCCTGCCCAACGGGTTATGAAAGTTGCTTCGTCAATGACCCTTTTCTCCGTTAGGCTTGTGAGAAGAGTCTTTGTTGCCATGCTTTTGCTCATGTTGTTTCCGGTTATACCATGCTCGTTTGCCCACTTGCCTGTAAGAATAGAACACCAGCCGGGAGCCGTAGACGTGTCTTGCGTGGGTTTACTTGGATAATTTACACCACCGCAATATGCGAGATTTATATTTGCACCATCTTCTAGTAATTGGTCTATACCACTACTTCCGTTTTGTTTTTCCACTAGAATATCTGCTCTACAGCCATCGTAACCTATAAAAGTCGGAGGCCAAGCGGTCTTAGGAAGACAACTGGGGCTATCAACTCCTTG
>JAZSKG010000136.1:0-8345 GCA_045534735.1 Candidatus Stercoripulliclostridium sp. | reverse complement strand
CTACGTTGCTTTCGCTAAACTTCATGTCTACTACCAAGGTGTATCTTCCGCCTTCGCGACTGCTGTCCGTACTGATGGCTCCGAAGCCTAACTTTTCTTCTCTACCGAAGGCGTTGTAGGCGGGATTCCATTCTCTAGGATCTTCCTTTCTTGCAGTGTAGTAAACCTTTGCGTTTTGCCATGGTACTAGGTACATTAGGTC
The DNA here is from genome assembly GCA_045534735.1 of Candidatus Stercoripulliclostridium sp. Taxonomy (GTDB): domain Bacteria; phylum Bacillota; class Clostridia; order Christensenellales; family DTU072; genus Stercoripulliclostridium_A. The sequence continues at coordinate 8,143 of JAZSKG010000136.1, read as the reverse complement.
GTACTCAAAGCCTTCCATGCTTTGTGAGTCAAATAGGTTTACTCTATACTCAACGGTAGGTCTGTATTCGGTTACCGATACGGTGGGTAGATATCTTAAGTCAAACATGGAGTTTTGTTCAACCTTGATTACCGGAACTGCACTTTGTTGGAATCTGCCGTTTTGGTAAGATACCTTGTAGTTGGTAGCATCCTTAGGCATGGTTACGGAGTTGCCTCCGGTTACCTTAATAGCGCCTAGCGTGCTCATTTCTTCAGGATATACCCATTGTTCGGGAATTAGAGGTCTGATTTCGCTATATCCGAACATTGCATCGGGATGGTGGATATATACGCCAAGATCTTTCAAGTTGTCATATGGTCCATTTCCACCGCCACTATCCTTAACGGGTGCTGCATCCTCTATTTCGGGATCACGGAAGGATGAGAATACTATTCTTCCACCAACTGACTTGTTGGGGTTGGGGTATGCACGATACTTGGTAGCATCCCAGGTAATATATCCAACGTATCCGGAGCCGTCGCTTGCTTGTGACTCGTTACCATCGTTGAAGGTGTAGTGGTAAGAAGGAGTATGTCTTTCGGCTGTTACTAAGTAACTTCCACCCTCTCTGGTTACACCCAAGGGATAAGTGTCGTTTGCAGCAGTGCCGGTCGTATAGTAACTGGACATGCCGTTGGAGTATTCAACAGGGATTAGTCTTGCTTGGTTTAGGGTAGAGCCACTGAACAATTGCTTATAGGTGGTTTGTAGTTCTGCCGTTTCGCCAATTCTCAACGAGTACATGGTTGCTATGGTGTTGTTTACCAACTTCTTGTTGCCGTCTACGAAGAATGCCCATTTTACTACTTGGCCACCCTTTCCACCTAGCGTCAAGGTTGCGTATTGAGGTACGTTAGGATCAGCGTTCCAGTTTACCATATCAAAGTTCCACTTCATATAGTTATTGCTGTAAGATCCGCCGCCTGCTACGCCTTCAAATACGAATGAACGACCACTTGGGAATTTGATGGTGTAGATGTCGTTTCTATAGACGCCTGAGCCTTCTACGATTTCTTCATCTCTAGTCGTGGAAACGTTTAGTATGTCGGAATTCTTTACAATGTTGTTGCCGGGCATCAAGATGACTTCTTCCTTGCCGTAAGCATAACCTTCGTCAAAGAGTATCTCTTCTCCATCTTGTACGTCTAATACCCATTGGTCGGAAATCATGAACTTGAAGTTGTAGATTTGTCCATCTAGGTCAAGTTGGAATGAAGTTATGTGCTCAAACTCGTTGTACTTAATTCTTGAACGGTTGTTTACTACGCTGTCCCAAGCAGTATCACTTAAGAAGGAGTAACTTGCGTTATCAAGCGTGCCGTATTGGTCTCTTACTTTTTCCATCTTAGGTCCAACGAATATTCTTCCTTGGCTAGGTACCGGGATACCACCCTTAGAGATGAAGTAGTAAGGACTGTCAACAAAGTAACTATCGTAGTAGTACTCGCCGAATTGATAGTTGTTTTGACTTATAGCAGGTGCGCCGTTATCGCTGAGGTCTCCACTGAATGCGCCGGGATCAACAATATTTAGCCATTCTGCATAGGTCAAGGTGTAGGACTCAATGTCGTCGGGATCGCTATTCGGTGCTGCGAACCTTACGCCGTGTACGTAGGATTCTGCTACTGGAACGTCAAACCTTGCAAGTTGTTGTCCTGCTGCGCCTAGGTCAAATCCCGGGATAGTGATGTAGAATCTAGCATCCTTACCCTTATGTCCAAGGCCTCTAGCAGAGTCAAGAACGAATCCCATTACCAAGTTCTTTTCGGTGTCGCCTATCTGTATCTTGCTACCATCTACGTTCATGCTATTTGCAGTTGCAGATGCACCGAGGCTGAAGGTAATGGACTTTTCTTCGGCTTTTCTTCTCATGTTGCCGAATTCAACTACGAATTCGCTTCCTTGTTGTATGAAGTAGTCTTCTACAACCGCCTTGCTTACGTCGTCAACGTAACTGTACTTGTAGGGTTGGATTTCTCCCATACCTGCTTTTAGTACGTTAGTGAAGCCGGTTACAGTTCTATCTTCTACTATTACCTTATAACGTAGTACTTGTTTGAAGGTTCCGTTGTAACTAATGGTTGCAGTAACGTAACCGGTATCGGAACCACTATAGGTACGAATTACCTTGCTATCGTCCCATTCAACCAATACGCCACTTCCACTAGTTGCAAATGAACCAATAGTACCGTCTGCGAATTCTACGTTATTACCCTTCTTGGGATATACGTATTGTATTTCGTATCTCTCAAACGGGTCAATTTCAAAGTGCATTGTTGCAGGTAGTCCGTCGGGAGTATCATCGTATGCGTGTCCGTTTGCTTCCTCTTTTTCAAATAGTGAGATTATAGTTCTATTTGCATAGTTTACAGGAATGGTTATGGTTTGATATCCACCTAGATCGTTACCGATAGTTGCGTATAGTCTTGCGCTACCACCACTTACGTCTATGGTACCATTCTCTCTACCATGAGAATCAAAGGTAGTTAGAACGTGCTTGCGATCAAATACAACGTCTGACTCAAATGCTTCACCGGAAGCGGTAATGAATCTGCCAAATTCGGTTACAGTCATTTGATTTGCATCATTAATGCCTGCGAAGTGGCTTATTTCAATATCCTTTTCGGGATCTACGCCATATGGGTCAATTTCATAACTTTCTTCTAGACCACTTACGTAAGTCATATCTAGAATGTTTACGGTTACGGAGGTATCCCACTTGGTTCCCTTTGCTGCAGTGGCTGAAGTTGCACCGTAGGTGAACTTAGCAACTACCTTTCTGCCGGTGTATAGGTTATTTAGGTTTGTGGGACGGTTGGTCTCTTGGTCAAAGATTTCGTAGTTGTCTGCAGTTAGGTTGAAGACGAGTTCTTTACCGGTCTTATCGTACATGTTTGCAGAGTTATCTTCACCGGCGACGCTGTTTACTATCATTAGTACTCTCTTGTAGTAGAAGAAGTCGGGTGAGTTGAAGTCTTCGGAGTATCTGGTTACGTAGGGATTTACGTCTATGGATGCGCTTAAGAGTGTGAACTCTTCTCCACTTGCACCAGCCCTCTTGGCTTCTTCATACTCTTGAGTAGATGCATACTTAGATACGAAGGTTGCCTTCCATGCACGGTTTAGTACGGTTACGGGTACTTCTACGTTTTGTACTATGAGGCTACCATCGTTCTTCTTAACGGTAATAACTGCTATTGCCGACATGTTGTTATCGCTATTGAATAGGCCACCTTCTGCCGTCATTTGAGCAAGTATCTTAGCATAATTCCAAGTTACGTCTAGTTCAACGGGTGAACTCATGTTATCAAAGTAAGATAGTACTTTGTTAGGTAAACCTACGAATCCAATGTAAGGATCTACTACGAGTTCGGTTATTACGCCGTTTTCATCCGTTCTTACTATGCTTCCCTCTTCTAGTCCTGCAGTGGTTACACCAACGTGGGTTATGTAAGAGGAACGTAGATATACCTTGAATTGGAATGCTTGCTTGGTTTCGCCTTCACCTAGGGTTGCAGTAACGTTGAAGGTGCCACCTTCGAATGAGTATACTAGACTAGAGTCGTCAAATACTAGGTCGTACTTTTCTTCTTCACCGCTGGCAAAGAGTACGGTTACGCCTTCTTCAAAACTCTTAACTTCTACTAGTACGTCGTCGCCGGCTACCAAGAATGCATTGTCTGCTACCTTATTGTATAGGTCGGATTGTGCTAGTCTTGCAATTAGGCCGTCCACGTCAACGTTTCCACGATATGCTACGTAATAAGTATCGTTTACTTCATCGTAATATACCTTGGTTACTTGTCCGTTTGCCTTAGCAAGTTCGGTTGCTCTGTTCCAAGTAAAGAGTTCACTTGGCCACAAGTCGCTTTCTAACTCTACTGCACCGGTGTTTTCTAGTAACTCGGCTAGGCTGTTTGCATTTCCAATCAACTTGGAAGTGTTGTTCTTGCCTTGACCTATTGCTACTATGGTTGCTCTACCAAGTGCGTTAAAGTCAATGGGTTCGTATACGCTACCTACGATATTGGTATTAGCATCGGTGTACCAAGTCTTAATGCCAACTGCTACACGGCTTTCAACCACTACCATTACGGGAACGTCTTCGCGTACGTCAAGTACGTTACTGTCGCTTACGCTTACAACGTTGCCTTCATCGTCTAGCGTTACTATTTGTTCTACTCCACCGAAGTCTAGAGTTACACCAACTTCAAGATTTACGTTGTGAGTGGTGGTTTCTCTATAGTTCAAGGGGATGTAGGGATACCTTACGTCAAGTGCTCTCTCGCCTAGAGTGGTCGTTGCAAGCAAGCAACCATCGGTTAGTCCGAGCAACTTGTCTAGTTCGTTTTCTACGCCAACTACTGCATAGGGGTTAATACTTACGGAGTTGGGTAGATTATAGTTTACGATGCTTTCGCCTTCAATACTTAATTGTTCATCAACCTTAACGTAGCCGAATACTTCGTCGCCGATCCAAGCGTGAGCAGTGATTTCGCCACCTTCTACGCCGTATGCTTCAACGTACTTCCAAGTTACGTCGTAAACGTTGTTCTCTACGATGCCTTCGTTTACGATGAGTTTAGCATACTTGGGTAGTTCAAATACGTCGTATGCGTTGTAGGTAAAGTCGTTGAACTCTTGGGTTGCTTGTGCGTCTACGTAGTAGATTACGTCTTGAACACTTCTTGAACTATTGTTCTTGTAGGTCATATTGAAGGTGACCTTGTTGTTTACTTTTTGTCCAAGAACTACCGTTCCCTTAATACCTTCTTGAGGTGCTTTGTAGAAGTCAAGTTTATTGTCGCCAAAGTCAAACTCTACGGGTACCAAACCTTCTGTGCCGTCTGCAAAAATTGCTTCTATTTCGGTAGGTAAGGTTAGTTTGAAGGGATCTTCTATGGTTAGAACGTATTCGCCTTCGCTACCTGAAATGCTGTAATCCTTGGTGGAAACGGACTTGATTTCATCAATTACCTTAGGAGCAAGCATTTCTTCGGTGAGGTTTACGGTTACTTGTTGTGACCAAACTTTCTTGCCACTTGCCCAACCAACGTTAGCAATGGTGACGTTGATTTGAGGTACGTCTTCACCAACGAAGGTGTAAGAAGGCTTGAATCCTAGTTCGTCAACGTAGTTCCAACCAACGATTTCAAACGCATCGGTACCAATGGTGTTGTTTGCTACTTGGTAGATGGATGCGGTAATACCTGCTTGAGCGAGTAGTGCATCAATGCCGTTATCTGCATCGTACAAGTAAACTTCCTTGGTGGGAATATTGAGGCTGGAGATGGTAGACTTGCTTAGAACAACGCGAACGTGTTTGATGGTTTCATATCCGAATACGTCGTCGTAAAGTAATACGTCGGTGAAGTACCATGCGCCCTCAAACGAAGGATCTATGAACCTTACGTTAGTGAGGTAGGTCTTGCCGTCAATTACTACTTCGTCACCTTCTACCTTGTCTGCCCAGTTGGAATTTAGGATGTCAAAGTATACTTCGGTGGAAAGTTTTTCGCTTCCGTTTATAGTGCTGAAGTTTACGTTTTGTAGGTTTTCTAGAACGCTTGCGCTTTCATCAACTATCGTATTGGTTCCGGTAATGTAGTAACTGGAGTAAGGATATACTACGATTTGATCTACGTTTCTGGGCGCTCTTCTTTCAACCGTGAAGGTTACGGGGAGTCTTTGAACGTTATCGCCTTCGCCAACAACTGCAGTCCAAGTGTAAGTCCAGTTGCTATTGTCGCTGTAAGCAAAGTCAAGTTTAGTTACGTCTTCGCCCTCCCAGTAGAAGTCCTTACCTTCAACTAGCGTGGTTTCGTAGAAGATGCTGTTTTCATCTACGCCGTAACCAACTGCAATGCTGGAAGGTAGGTTGAATGCATTCAACGTGCCACTTGCAAGATATCTTAACTCGCCCTCTTCTGCATCTACTCTTACCTTAGTTAAGGTCTTAGCGGTTGCAAGAGTGTTTGCATAAGACTCAAAGTCTTGGCTAGGTACGTTTTCACAAATTACGTACAAGGTGCCGTTTTGAAGTTCTATAGTCTTAATGTCCGTGCTTCTTGCACCGGTGTATGCGCTTATGCCGGAGCCGAATGCAGATACTTTAGCGGTAGGCCATACGTTTACGGTTCCTACTGCGTTAGCATTTTCTAGTGCGGGAACGTTTACTGCATCGTAACTTGCATCTACTCCTGCGGGGTAGATAGCCAGTACCATGTTGCCGTTTGCATAGTAGGAAAGTACGGTTTCTGCGCTGAAGCGATCTTCAAATGGTGCTATATCGCGATCAAGAACGGTTTCTGCAAGGTTGTGTTTTACAATCTTCTTGGGTAGTACGTTCAAGTTAACTGCGATTTCTTGGGTATGACCTTGAGCATCCTTTACGAAGAATACTACTTTGTATAGAGGATGTGAAGTTGCGTTGAGGTCTATGCCGTCCATTGAACTTGCATCTACGCCTACTACTTCCCAGTTCTCTATCTTGGTTGTTAGTTCGTTGCCCGCTGCGTCTAGTACGGGGTTGTTCTCTCTGTCGGTAACCTTTGCAGTTATGCTTATCCACTTGATGGATCTAATGTCGTTGTAGATATTAGCACCGTCAATGGGATTTACGGTTAGAACGTTGTCTTCTAGAGTTGCAGAGAAGTTGTTGGTGTATCCACTATAGTGATATACGGTTGCGCCGTTTGCAAGGTTTGCGTAGTTTACTACGTTGTTTGCTATAACGTTATTTACACCGGCCTTTACGTTAAAGTCACGGTAGGACTCAAACTCGCTGATGTTTACGCCTTCGTATACCAAATAGGTTACTTCGTTTGCCTCGTCAAAGTATGCACGGAATGAAGTGTATGCACCCTTGAACTCGGTCATGGAACCATATCTTGAAGCCAATACGCTTGCTACGGGATCTTGAATTTCTGCGTGTGCCTTAGCGCTTGCAGGAGTAATGCCAACCAAGGTTTCTTGATCGCGAGCCATAGCAACTATCATGGTGCCACCCTTGCTGTAAACAAGGTTTACTGACATTTGAGCGCTGATGCTGTCTGCAGTAATTGCTAGGCAGTTCTTTACTCTGATAGGTACGTTGATGGTTACTGCTTCGGAGTCCTTACCAATGTAGGTCTTATCCTTATTATCATACGTGCGTACGTACTTATAGGTAAGTTTTGCATAAGCAGTAGAGCCGTCATACTTGACTACCATGTCACTCAAATCCCATTCAAGGCTATTGAATACGTATCTCTTGTAGATATAATCTCTCTCTTCGGTTTCGCCAGGGAACTTGAACTTTTGGTAGGTTCCTTGTTGCAAGTAACGCAACTTAGCGGTATAAACAAGCGTTTGCGGTAGTTGTGCCTTATATTCTTCTTCGTTATAGGTCAAAGGATCTATTTCGGGAAGATCTATTACGGGAACGTCGTTGTCTTCGTCTATAATCCAACTGATTTGTTGGTTATTTCTGCCACCTTGTTCTTCAAACTTCAAGGTAGAGTCGGGATCAACCATTACGCCACCCTCTACTTCTGCCTTGATGTATTGAACTGCTCCGTTCTTATCCTTAGAGTAAGTTTCTTCTGCACAGTAACCTATAATGAAGCCCTTAGTGCCTTCATAGGTAGGTGCAAAACTCAACATACTGAAATCCCAGTAAACTTCTACACCGGCAGAATCATCGGAGTTGCCGTCTTCAAAGTTAGCATAGTTACGTGTGGGTAGTATCTTCTTAATATCGTCTACTTCGTAAGAGCCGTCGTAGTTGATGTTGTGACGTGAGCCACCCGTTAATTGTGCCCAAGTACCACCGTAAGCGGTAAAGTCTAGGATGTTGTAAGGATCGTGGAATACTATGGTGTTAGGAGGTAGCATTATCTTTTCTTCCATACCTGCAGTACCTGCGGGCTTAGAGTTATAGAACTCGGAAGTAATAGATGATACTGAACGCATTCTAATACCGGTGTTGTTAATGTCAATTTCTTGGAATCTGTCGTCCTTAGCACTTAACATGGTAACTGCAGTTGCATAAGGTCCGGGGTTTAGATAATCCAAAGTGCCGTCTGCATTGATGGGGTAACGGCTTACGTAAGAGTAGTCG
>JAZSKG010000013.1:0-3005 GCA_045534735.1 Candidatus Stercoripulliclostridium sp. | reverse complement strand
TATTCGGTTTTGTAATTACAATCGTCTTTTATTTGCACCGAGGCAATCCCTACGGACGTACAAGATGCAAGAATGCACACTACTAGTGTTGTGATTAGAAGAAGTAAGATTGGAAGTTTAAACCTTTTCGTCATTGTTTGATCCTCGTTTTTGCTTATTTGCGGGTGGGCGTCGCACTCGCCCTCTCGCGTATGCACATATATAATATAATAAGACGGCAGGTTTTGCAAGACCTTTTTTAAATATTTACTAAAATTACACGCGGGCGCTTGCATTTTAAATAATATTTTGTTAACATATTACCATCCCGAAATTTACGCATTTTCCGGATGTGTGCAGATTATGATGGATAAAGCATTGGAAAAACAACTTATTGAACTTCACAAAGTCTGCTTTAACGACGGTACATACGCCGAACACTTTTTTGCGCACAGACTTCCCGATGGAAGATCTTACGTTATTGAGGAAGACGGAGAAGTTAAATCTGCTTGCTACGCCAGATTCTTTGACTTGATACTTGGTGAAAAAGAGGTAAAGATCCCCTTCCTAACCGGAGTTGCCACCTCCCCATCGCAAAGATACAAAGGCTACGCAAGAAAGATTGTTGAAACTGCTAAAGAGTCGCTTGCTGAAGAGGGTTACCCCTTCGTGCTACTGCACCCGTTTAACCACGATTTCTACCGTAAACTTGGATTTGAAACAATCAATTACGTAACTAGAATCGTTCCCAAAAAAGAGGCTCTGCCCGGTGTAACCTTCAAACAATTATTAAGCGAAGACTTACCACTCCTAAACGAACTTTACAGCAATATCGTTAAAGAGTTCACCTCATACAAAAAGCGCAGTTTGCAAGACTTAGAATTGCTTATAGGCTATTCGCTTAAACACGGTGGTTTCGGTTACCTTATTTACGAAAATGGTAATCCTAAAGGCTATGTTTGGTGTGAAGACGGAGCATGCGTAGAAGCGATAATAAAAGATGAAAATTTACTTAATGGCATTCCCTTACCGGAAGGCTATACCATTCCAATCCTAAGTGGCACGGAAGACTATTCCATGGGTGCCCTCTTAGGCCTACCTAGCCTCTTGCAATGCGTACCCTATTGTAAAGAGGCAAACGGCGAAATTAAATTCGCATTTATGGGTACGAATTATAAAGCCGAGATAAGGAACGGCAATCTCTTAAGTCTTTTGGAAGACGACGAAGAAGCCCCTACTCTTAGCGAAAAAGAACTAATACAGATTTGTCTCGGTCAAGGCAGACGGATACAAAATAACCCTTTCCGTGGTTTTATTCCTGAATTTAACCTTGCCTGTTACGAGATATATTAGGAGAAAATATGAGAGAAATAGACCTCAAAAAGCAAAACAAAATTCTTTGGATAGTGGTTAGTTGCGTTTTAGTCGTAACCATTGTTACAAGCCTTACCCTTTTCGGAGTTTTCTTCTTTAATTACGGCACCGATCCGGTAGTAGACGAGGATGCGCAAAACGTCATACTTCTTATTGGCGATGGTATGGGTTTAAATCATATTAAAGCAACCGAGTTATACAATAACGGATCCATGCTCAACATGAGAAAACTCTCCGTCAACGGCGAAATAATGACGAGAAGTTTAAGCGCGGGGGCAACCGATTCCGCCGCCTCTGCGACTGCATACGCAACCGGTAAAAAGACCTTTAATGGTAAACTCTCCGAAGATCTCTCTGGTAATCCTTACACTACAATAGCCGAGGAGGCTATGCAAAAGGGCAAGAAAGTCGGTATAGTTGCAACCAAGACCGTTACCGACGCTACTCCCGCTGCATTTTTAGCACACTCATCAAGCCGTAGCAATACGGCGGAAATCGCTGCTCAAATAGTTGCTAGCGAAGTTGACGTTCTTTTCGGACTTAACAACAGCGAATTAAAAGCACTCGCATCATCAATTCAAACTGACGAGCGCGATTATTGCACCACCTTTGAAGAGATTAACGGCTCTTCTTCCAAGAAGATATTTGGACTTCTAGACGATGACATTCCAAACATTGGTAGAAACACCCTTGCTTCTCTTACCGATACTGCTCTTTCCAAGTTGGAAAATGAAAATGGTTTCTTCTTAATGGTAGAAGGATCCAAAATAGATTCATATTCACACACCAATGAAATCCACAAAATGATAGATGAATTAAATGGATTTGATGCAGCGGTATCTCGTGCAGTTTCATGGGCAAAGAAGAATGGTAACACTACCGTTATCGTACTAGCCGACCACGAAACCGGCAATCTAAAAATTCCGGATGGCGCAACTGCAGACGATATTTCCAACGACTGGTTCCACAAATCCGGTCATAGTGCTCAAAACATACACTATTTTGCTTATGGCAAAGGTGTAGAACAATTCCCGACACTAATGGACAATACCGACGTATACGACATTATTAAACAATTACTTTTTTAGATAGACTCACATTAGGAGATTCTTAGAAATGGACAAATTATTAAACGTTACAGTTGGACAAATGCTTGAAGATATTGCCAGTAAATATCCAACTAATTTAGCAATCAAATATATAGAGGTGAACTATAAACGCACTTATTATCAGTTCAATGCTGAAGTAGACGAATATGCTAGAGGACTACTCGGCATGGGCATTAAGCCCGGCGATCACGTAGCAGTTTGGGCAACCAATTATCCCGAATGGATGATCCTATTCTTCGCTACTGCAAAAATCGGTGCCGTTCTAGTAACCGTTAACACCAACTACAAAGAAGCAGAACTAGAATATCTACTCTCCAACTCAGACAGCAAGGCCCTATTCATTTGCGACGGCATAAAGGACATTGACTGTGAAAAGATTATATATTCCGTTTGCCCCGAACTTCGCACCTCTAAGCCCGGTGAACTTAATAATCAAAGACTACCCTTCTTAAAGTACGTAGTAAGTTTTGATAACTGGTACGACGGTATGTTCCATTGGTCACAAGTGCCTCACTTTGGCGTACTTATTAGCGACAGCGAATA
>JAZSKG010000195.1:0-7866 GCA_045534735.1 Candidatus Stercoripulliclostridium sp. | reverse complement strand
CGATTGTCCTTTCGGATAAAAATTTATGCGCGTTTCGCGAAGATCTTGTCTATCAGTCCGTATTCCAATGCCTGTTGCGCGGTCATAATATTATCGCGCTCGGTAACTCTGGCAATTTCCTCAATGGGACGTCCTGTATTCTCGGCAAGAATACGATTCAGATTATCTCTTGTGCGAAGAATCAGATCCGCTTGGATCTTAATATCGGTGGCTTGACCTTTGGCTCCGCCGAGAGGCTGATGAATCATGATCTCGCTGTTGGGAAGAGCATAACGCTTGCCCTTTGCACCCGCTGCGAGCAGGAATGCACCCATGCTTGCTGCCATACCTACGCAAATGGTAGATACGTCACACTTAATATAATTCATGGTATCAAAGATAGCCATGCCGGCAGTTACACTACCACCGGGAGAGTTGATGTACAAACAAATATCCTTATCGGGATCCTTGGTTTCAAGGTACAAGAGTTGTCCTTCGACTAGGTTAGCAGTAGCATCGTCTATAGCGCCGGTTAGAAAAATGATACGGTCCTCTAGTAATCTGCTATAAAGGTCGTATGCGGTTGAACCACGATTGGTTTGTTCTATAACGGTGGGAATAGGCATCATTACGTTTTTGATTTCGTTAGTCATCATTTACTCCTTTTTAATTGTACCCAAAACAGGGTAATTTTAGACCTTGATATAAGAGGTCAAGTTGAAAAACACGAGTTTTAATCACAAAGAAATGAAATTTAAGCCTTAACGTACGTGATTAAACTACTTTTGAATTACTCCAAAGGTTGACACTCGCCCCTTAAGGTAAGGGGCGATGTATTTATTCGGGATTAAAAACGCGCAAACTTACAGCATTTTGCTCTAGATACGTCCTAGTGAATCCCGAGGGCGAAGTTACACAAAATACAAGATTGTTGTGGAAATTTTTTCAAGGGTACGACCTAGACGGTCGTAGGAATTGGAAAAACCCACAAAATCGCAGTAGTTTGGTCTAAATGCGTCCTCGGAGGGTATTATTCGGCGTCAGTTGCTTTCTTAGTGGCTTTCTTCTCTTCTAGAGTGTTATTAGCGCGTAGGAATGCGATAAGTTTTTCGTCCATTAGGCGAGTCATCATGTAATTGTAGGTGCGCTCGTCTGCGTTCTTAGCAAATTCTTCTTCGCTCATGCCTTGAGATTCTGCCATCTTCTTGATTTCTGCATCAAAGTCTTCCTTGGTGGGTACTAGGTTCTCTTTCTTTACGATAGCCTCTATTACCATACCTATCTTGAGTTCCTTGGTTGCAGCATCCTTTCTTTCCTTGCGAATGTCTTCCTCGGTGGTTTGTGCATACTTTAGATAATCGTCAAACTTGAGGCCGTATTGTGCCATGTTTGCCTTCATATTGTTTACAAAACGATCAAGTTCTTCTTCTATCATGCAGTCGGGAATATCAATTTCGGTTGCATCTACGATAGCGGTAAGAATTGCTTCGTTTTCTTCATTGATAGCGTTTTCTTCTGCCTTCTTGAGTAGTCTTGCTTTAACGTCTGCTTTGTACTCGGTAAGTTTGTCAAATCCAAGATCCTTTGCAAATTCATCATCAAGTGCGGGAACTTCCTTAACCTTGATTTCCTTAACGGTGCAAGTAAATACTGCTTCCTTGCCTGCTAGATCTCCAGCATGATATTCGGTGGGGAAAGTTACGTTAATATCGCTTTCTACGCCGATTTCCTTGCCGATAAGTTGATCTTCAAAGCCGGGAATAAAGGAGTTGGAACCAATAGTGAGTGAATAATCTTGTGCAGTACCACCTTCAAATTTAACACCATCAACAGCACCACTATAATCAAGAACGATCATATCGCCGTTTTGAACTGCTCTATCGGTTACGTTAATGAAACGTGCGTTGCCTTCTAGTTCACGATTGATTTCTGCATCAATTTCTGCCTTCTTAACCTTTGCTACTACCTTCTTGAAGGTAAGGCCGGTGTAAGGTGCTACTTCAAACTCAGGATATAGTGCTACGCCTACGGTAAACTTAAGACCATCTGCGTCTACAACGTTAACGTCAACTTCGGGACGAGAAACGGGATCAAGTTTTTCCTTTTGGAGAACTTCGCCGTAAGTCTTGCTCATTGCGATATCCATAGCGTCTTCAAAGAAAACTTCTACGCCATATCTCTTAACTAGTACGTTAAAGGGAACCTTGCCCTTACGGAAACCTTCAAGAGTGTAACGGAACTTGTTCTTGTTGTAGGCTTCTTGAATGTAATTGGTCCATTCTTCTTTTTCAATAGAAATGGAAATTTCTACGCTTGATTTTGCGAGTTTTTGGATTGAATACTCCATAATTTATATACCTCCGAATTGTTCTTACGTTTAATGCGCACACTCGCGCCCGTATATAATAACAAATATAAAAGCCAATTGCAACTGTTTTTAGTAATTCTCAAAAATCGGTTGCGTGCTACCCAAAACAAGGGTATAATTAAAGCATGCCAAACGATTTGATAACTTTAAAAGCACTTGCAAGCGAGATGAATGATCTTCTTACGCAAGGCAAAATAGATAAAATCGGTATGCCCTCCCCCGACGAGGTTCTTCTCGTCGTGCGCGCCAGAGGGGTAAACCGTGCTTTGTACCTTAGCGCAAGAAGTGATAGCCCCAGAGTACATTTTACCTCCGTGAGGTTTCCAAATACCCCCACTCCCCCCAATTTTTGTATGCTACTTAGAAAGCACGTATTAGGTGGTACGGTGGAAGGGGTAAAAGTCCTTAATGAAGATAGACTTTTTGAGTTTACCATCGTTGCAAGAAACGAACTTAACGATGCAACCACTTTTAGGCTCATAATAGAAATTATGGGTGGCGCAAGCAATATAATTCTTTTAAAAGAAGACTACACTATTATTGATGCCGTAAAACGCGTTATGAACCTAGAAAGCAGAGTGGTTTTCCCGGGTGCAAAATACACCTATCCGAGTAAGAGTAAAGCCCCAATCAGCGACGTAGAGAAAGTAGAAGAAGCGACTGCCACTTTAGACCAAAAAGAGGTTTACAGCAGAATTAACGGACTTTCCAAAGAGAGTGCTTTGGAACTGATTTTTAAGGTCAAAGAGGAAGGTGCCCTCCTTGCTTCCAAGAGGTTAAACGACCTTTACTCTCACCCCGAATTTTGCCCCGTTTCCCAGTACGACGAAAAGGGTAAATGTATAGGCTTTTTCGCCTACCCATACTCCTCCAGAATTGATAAGGGAGAGTACAAAAAAGAGGACACTCTTTCCGGAGCAATAGACGCATTTTTTAAGGAGACCGGCGAGCAAACGAAAAAGACTCGCGACACCCTAAAACTCAACCAAAAACTAAAGGCTCTCGTAAACAAAACGGAAAAGAGAATTAAGGAAAACGAACGCACTCTTGCCCTAAGTGAAGAGAAGGAGCGTTTTAAAGAGTTAGGTGAAATTCTAAAGTGCAATATTTACCGTATTGAACGTGGTATGAGTATTATAAAATGTGACGATTTTTATAATACCGGAGTGGTAGAAATTGCCCTAGAACCGACGATTTCGCCCCAAAAGAACGTAGAAAGGTACTTTAAGAGGTATGCTAAAGCAAAAGGAGCCGAAGCCTACGCAAGGGAGGAATTAAAGCGACTACTAGAACTCCGCGAATACCTAAAAAGCATTAAAGTTGCGGTGCAAAATTCCTCCACAGAGCAGGAATACCAAGAGATAAATTTAGAACTTGACGCACTAAAAAAATCACCCAAACAAGACGCAAACGAGCATCACAAAAAGAACCCAAAAAAGCCCAAGAAAACTCCCCCACTCTCCTTTGAAATTTCCGGCTTTAAAGTGTACGTCGGCAAGAACAATATTCAAAACGACGAGGTCACTTTTACCCTGGGTGAGGGTAGCGATCTTTGGCTTCACGTTAAGACCTATCACGGCGCTCACGGCATAATAAAATCTAAGGGTAAACCCGTCCCCGATAAGGTTCTTGAACGCGTTGCAGAAGTGGTCGCCTACTACTCTGAAGCAAGGGAAAACAGCAAGGTAGAAGTAGACTACACGGAAAGAAAATACGTAAAAAAACTAGGCAAAATCGGACTAGTAAATTACGTCAATTATAAGAGCATAGTGGTTACCCCAAAGGACTACCAAAAGTAGTTACTTGAGTATTGTGCCACCAAGAAGTATTCCACTATTAAATTTAACCCTCTTCCTACCCCCTCTTTCTATACATTCATCTATAAGTATGCTAAGAAGATTCGCATAGGAAATTTTTGGGAAAAGGTAGTGCGCAAGAGAACCGGGTATTGCGTTTATTTCATTTAGGTACAAGCGATTTTTATATATGAAATCAAAACGAACCACACCCTTTAAGCCCAAGTTTTCATACACCTTTTGAGAGGTTGAACGAATTTCATTCCTAAGTTCCTCGCTAATTTTGGCGGGGAATTCCCTTTTACAAAGACAGGCACTCTTGGAAAAATCCATATATTTGTCCTCAAAACTCAAAAATTCGCCCACGTTCATCGGCTTTTCCACCTCGGAGATAATTAACCTTTCCCCACTCCTCAAAACGGCACAATTATACTCCACAAAGTCCTCCATGCACCTTTCCACCAGTACTTTTTCATCATAATTGAAGGCAATTTCCAGTTTTTCCAATAGTTCTTCCCTATCTTTCGCCTTTCCAACCCCTATGCTACTGCCTTGACTATTTGGCTTAACGAAAAGTGGATAATTAAGCGTCCTTTCTACGCGCTCCAGACTTTCCTCACACCCGTCAACTATGGTAACCCCTTTTATAACCCCAACTTTCATATCTTTTAGCGCAAGTTTAAGGAGAGATTTGTCCATCATAAGGGCGCAACTTTCTTGAGTGGGAGCCGTATATGGCACACCCATAATATCCAGCATTCCCTCCAGCGCGCCACACTCTCCGTCACCACCATGAGTGAGAAGTAAAGCGCAGTCCACAGTGTCCATATACTTCCATTTTCCACGTTTCAAAAAGTAGAGTTCACGACCTATAAGCGTTACTTTTTTGTGGTTTTTTGGCTCAAAATCTATAAAAGTCTTTAGATCAAGCATGCTTTCGCTACTATACCAAACACCCTCGTCAATGTAGACGGGATAGATTTTGTACTCGCTATAAGGTGCAGAGTTTAATGCCTCTACTGCCGTAATTATGGAAACGTCGTGCTCAAGTGAATTACCACCAAAAATTGCTATTACCTTTTTCATATATCTCCTATGGAACGTCGTTTTGGATATAAAGTATATCCCCTTGCCTTAATATATTCTTAAACTCCCCCTTTGCGTGCATAACCGAGGTAAATTCGTAGATTTTTCCTAGGTATCCGACCTCTTGTAGCCCCCTTTTTAGGTGGGGGATATTTTCCCCTGCAAGAAGTACCACGTCAGCCGTTTCTCCTACTTTTCGCCCTATTTTTTCATTGATTTCCCTCTTTTTACGACCACATTCCACCACCCCTTGGGCAAATATCACCTTTCGCCCCAAAAAGGTAGAAAGAACCTCTAATGCTTCCATAACCCCCACTTCGTTTGCATTATAACTATCGTCAAGTATGGTGAGGTTACCATTCCTACGGATTTCCAAACGATGCTCCACGGGGGATAGCCCTTCCACAACTCTTATTATGACCTCCCTTTCCACTCCAAGTTCCAGAGCAAGGGCTACCGCAAGTGAAACGTTTAGTGCGTTATGGCGACCGAGTAAAGCCGTTTTTAGGGGTAGTACTCCCTCGCGCGTATGAAGTTCAAACGAGGTTCCTTGAATGGTGGTTTTTAGGTTTCTTATAGTAATTCCACCCATTTTCGTGCCTACGACCACCCCTTTGCCCTTAAAATTCCTACTCATTTCCAGAGTATGCTCGTTGTCGCCGTTAAAGATTACCGTACCCTTTTCCCCAACGTAGTTAGAAAGTTCTTCCTTTGCTCTCTTTACCCTTTCCAGCGTTTTAAAAGTGTCCAAATGTTGCGCGCAAACACCTGTGATAATGCCGTACGTTGGGGTTACGAGGGAGCACATTTTTGTAACGTCGCCCATTCTCCTCGCGCCCGCTTCAGCAATGAATATCAAGGGCTTTTCGCTTTCAGAAAAGCCAGCGGGAGGAATATTACCTACACTTTTAGCAAGCCCCAAAGGAGTATTGTAGTTCTTTTCACTCCCAAAAACCTTATATTTTTCGCTAAGCAAGGCAGTTAATATATTTTTGCAAGTAGTTTTACCAAAACTCCCCGTAATAACTATTCTAATGACGTGTTTTTGTCTTATGGGTGCAGTATTTTTGTAGGCATAACGGAAGTTTCTTGCCCTCTCAAACGGAGCGATTATACCGTTTACCATAAAGAGTATAATTTCACTAAAAAGTAGCAGTAACGTAAGGGATATTAAGCGATAAATATCCACCAAAAGTAATGAAAATACCATAACTAAGGCAAGTAGCACTATGGAATATGGCAGGTATACCCTAAGTCCCCTAGGAGTAAACTTGAAGTGCGCCCTTGAGGAAAAATATTTTCCCAACATGAGGGCAGATGCAACTAGTGAAATTATTAGGTAAGGAATAAATCCTACTCCCAAAAGGTACTCCATAGTTAGAGCCACCGAGCCAAGCAAAATGAATAGGATTAGATTGAAAAGTAGCGCTTTTGCCTTAAAAACTGCATAATAATTATAGTTTTGCAGTCGCCTAAAGGAATATAAAGAGCGCGAGAAAAGTAGAAATAAACTAGAAATTACGTATACGAATTCACTCATCTTGACTAATATATGCACGGATGAGGGAAAGAGTTTCACTCCGTTTTTCAAGATAGCAAAAATGCCCTGCGCCCTTGAAAATTTTTAACGTAGCATTGGGGAGTTTTCTTAGATATCTCCTCGCCATATAAAGTGGCGTTGATCTATCAAGGCTCCCCCAAATAAGCAATACTTTTACTTGAACGCATACTAAATCACGGTCGGTAAAATCGTTTATAACGTTAATAAAAGTTGCCCTTTGGTTGCCCTTGAGCGCTCTAAAATCGGAAGAGCCTTTAAGTCCGTTTTTGCCTAGTTTTTTAAGTAATTTGTGCAGAAATACTCTAAAATAATACCTTATTCCCCTTCTGGGCTTAAGCCCTGCACTACCGATAAGCACCAAACCTTTAACCAAATGGGGACAAGTAGACGCAAGCCTTACTCCGACGCGCCCACCAAACGAGTGGCAAATGAAGTAGGCTTCCGAAACCCTTTCCTTGTTTAGAACCTCTTTAACTTCCATAACGTAATCGTTCAAAGTCAAAGGTCTGGTCGGCTCCTCGTTAAAGCCAAAATCCATGAGGATAACCCTACGTTCACTATTCAACCCCTTTGCAAGTGCTAAAAACGAATCGGCATTTCCCCCAAACCCATGCAAAAACACAACGACACGACTGCCGTAACCCAAAGTTTTATAAGATAGCATGGTTTATTATATGCAATTAAAATGCAGAATGCAATTTAAGTGCGGAACGCGGAGTGCGGAGTGCGGAACGGCCTCGCTTCACTTCGTTTCGCTCACAAGGAATGAATTTATAATGCAAAATGTAGAATGCAAAATGCAAAATTGCCTCGTTTCGCCTTGCTTCACTCACAAGGAAGTAATTTAAACGCGGAACGCGGAGTGCTGAACGCGGAATGACCTCATTCCACTTCGTTCCACTCACAAGGAAAGAGTTTTGAAAATAATAAAAAAGTACAAACCAAAAACCTTATTATTTAGCCTATATTTCCTTGCACCTTTGTTAGACAACGAGTAGACTTCGTAGTTTAGATGCAGTACGAGGCAAAAAACCTCCGACAAGAGGCGCGTACTAGAGGTACGTAACTCGCAGTCG
>JAZSKG010000250.1:0-3824 GCA_045534735.1 Candidatus Stercoripulliclostridium sp. | reverse complement strand
GCTATTACTCACGTTCTTTTAGATGATGCCACTATCGGCTATGGGGCTGATATAGATTGGCTCTTTCTGAGCATAAAACCACTTTTTTTGAGTATATTTAAATATGCTTAAAAAACTTGGTTTTTACATAAAAGACTATATTTGTGACTTAAAACAACAAATTTGTGCAAATAAAGTTCATTTATATATTTGCATTGGCGCCTTTCTAGCAGGTTTTTTGGTTGCCCTTAGTAAACAATATTCAAGCGATTCCTCAACTAGCAATTTTGTTTTTTTAGTATTTTCGGGCAATTCTTCGCCGGTTTCTCATTTTATTAAACTAACGCTTTGGCTAGGTGGACTTTATGCTATTTGGTTTCTTACGGCAGTTCATTTCGTATCTTTTTTAGTCTTGGGCTACGGTAGTATTTTCGTTATAAGTTTTCTCCTTTTTCAAGGGGCTTTTATAGGTATCGCAGTGCATCCCGTCAGCGGTTTAATTTATACAATTTTATACCTAATCCCAACCTTGATTTCTGCGCTAATCGGCTACGTATTAACCTTAAAAATCGTTTATGAAATCCTTAATTACGACTGTAATAGAAGGGCTTTAATTAACCTCTCGTTTCACCACAAAAGCATTAGAAAAAAGATTACTCCCATATGGTGTAAAGTAGCAGTTTTCTCTTATGCATATTGGTTGATTTTATACTTGATTTTAATCATGTTTTTGTGATTTTCTAAACTTTTTGAATAAAAATCACCACTCTCAAGATACTATACGGAGAGGTGAAAATATGAAGAAAATTATATGCTTTATACTAGTGTTTTGTGCCGTTTTCGCACTCATTTCCATTACCGGTGTAACGGCATTTGCGCAAGGCGAAAACACGTTAAATAAAAATCAAGATTCTAAATTCGGGAAGTATAATTCTCGCTCTGCTTTCTTAGTGGATTATAATACCGGAAATGTGCTTTATGAGAGAAATGCAGATGCTAAATATCCCATAGCAAGCATGGTCAAAATAATGACGTTAAACCTTGTTTTTGATGAAATAAGTAATGGCAATCTATCTTTAGATGAAAAAATAGTCATAAGCGATAATGCCTCGGGAATGGGTGGCTCGCAAATGTTTCTTGCATCGGGCTTAGAATACACCGTTAGCGATTTAATTAAGGGCATAACCGTTGTTTCTGCTAACGATGCAAGCGTTGCTCTAGCAGAAAAAATTTCCGGAAACGTTGATGAATTTATATCACTTATGAACGCAAAAGCAAAGCAACTAGGAATGAATAATACTATGTTTGTAAACGTAACGGGACTTCCTCAAGAAGGTCAATATAGTACTGCCCGAGACGTTACGAAAATGATGTCAAATCTAATTAAAAACCCTAAATATTTTGATTTTTCTACCATTTTCCTAGAAAAATATACCCATCCTGACGGAAGAATTACCGAACTAACTAACACCAATAAACTCATAAGATTTTATAAAGGATGCGATGGTGGTAAAACCGGTTTTACAAACGACGCAATGTTTTGTCTTTCTGCAACTGCAAAAAGAGATAATACTCGTGTTATTGCTACCGTAATGGGTGCAGAAAATTCTAAAATACGAAACAAAGAAGTAGGCGACTTGTTCAATTACGCATTTGCTAATTATAAAACAGTTAAAATTTTAGAGAAAAATTGTCCCATACCTACCGATATACAAATTAAAAATTCAAAACTGGAAAAAATAAACGTAGCAGTTGATGATGACGTTTATATCCTCGCTAAGAAAAATGAAAAAGGGGAATATAGTACCAAGGTAGAGTTGTTAGACAATTTAAAAGCACCGATTAAAAAAGGGGAAAAAATAGGTACGATAATTGTTATGAATAACAAAACCAATGAAATTGTTAAAAGGGTAAATCTTGTTACTTTAGAGGAAATAAACTCTAAATCCTACCTTGACTCGTTAGAGAAAATAATGGAAAATTGGTTTCTTGGGGTATAATTTTAGTAAATAATTAGGCGCGTGTGTATGCACGCGCCTTAATTTATGTTAAATTATGTGCGAGCACGTGTTGACACGCGCACGTATTTATTATATAATGTGACCATAACAATCAAGTAGGTAAACATGTTTATTCTTAATTTATTAAGAGCCGAAGGCACCATCGCCGATAAACTAGTTGTTGCGCTAGCATTTGTCCTAGTTGCAACTTTTTCCATTGTTCTACACGAAGTGTCTCATGGTTTTGTAGCAAAACTTAACGGCGATCTAACGGCAAAGGAAAGGGGAAGATTAACCCTTAACCCCGTTGCACACTTAGATCCAATAGGCGTTGCAATGATGCTTTTAGTTGGCTTTGGTTGGGCAAAACCAGTACCAATTAACCCCAACAATTTCACAAAACGCAAAAGAGGAATTTTTACCGTATCCATAGCCGGTATTTCTGCAAACCTAATAGTTGCGGGTTTTGCTCTTTTACTACATTTCCTTCTTTACCCTGTAATTATCCAAACGATGTATGCATCAGGCACCAGTGCGATAGTTAGTGTTTTATTAAATTTCGTCTACGCCTTACTTGTTTTAACTATTCAGTTAAACATGATGCTCGCATTCTTTAATATTCTTCCCATCTATCCACTAGATGGATTTAATATTGTAAACTCACTACTCCCTTATGGAAATGGATTCCAAAAGTTCATGGTTAGATATGGCTCTTTCATTCTAATCGGACTAATCCTTATTGGCAACATAGGTAATATTTTTGGCATTCGTTGGTTGAATATATTCTCACTATTCGGCGATTTAATTGCAGAAATGCTAGAAAAAGTAACCGTTGCATCAATAAAAACCTTCTTAATGTAATATGAGCGACGAATTAAAACTTCCAAATGAAGAATTACAATCGGAAGTCGTAGAAATAGACACCGAAGTAAGCACTTCCAAACTTTCATTCTTAAACCTCTCGTACCATTTGTATGAAGAGGACGTTGCTCTAGATAAATTATTAGATATTTGCAAGCAAAATAAGGTAGCAATTAGAGATATTTTCATTTCCGATATAACTCAACAATATTTAGACTACGTTGTAGAACTTGCAAAAGATGACCGTAACTACGACGATATAGCCGACTTTTTGGTTTTGGCTGCTACGTTAGTAGAATTTAAAGCAAACTCACTTCTACCAAATTTAGACTTTGACGATAGTGAGTTTGACGAATTTATCTCCGATGAAGAATTGTTCTTCCGTAGAGCGGAAGAGTATGCCGCATATCGTAACGCAGCAGAAAAACTACAAGAAATGGAAATACTTAATCGTTTCTATCGTGAACCCGTATTCGGCGAAAACGAATATAAGTTGGTTATTAAAGACTTTTCTTTACAAAAAATGATAGATGCGTTCTCCAGAATGCTGGAAAAGGCAGAATTTGAGGAAGATAAGCACGTAGAGAAAACTATACCTAACGAGCGCTTTACCGTTGCCGATCGCGTTATTGACGTCGTAGAAGCACTTAGAGTCTATCGTAAACTAAAACTTATGGACTTGTTTGCCCCAGACTTTAGCAAACTGGAAATTATCAACACTTTCCTTGCCGTTCTAGAACTCTGTAAACAACAAGTTGCAACAATACAACAGGAAAATGCCGAAGCAGAAATATTTGTTGAAGCAACCACAAACACCGATACTTTTAACGTACAGGAGGACGTATTAAACGATGCCGTTGAATATAATTGAGTCCTTAATATTTGCAAGCGGTAACGGAATGCACCGCGACGATATACATAAAGGATTAAAAGAAAAATACTCCAAAAAAGAGATAGATAATGCTTTAGAAGAACTACGTAAAC
>JAZSKG010000082.1:0-12271 GCA_045534735.1 Candidatus Stercoripulliclostridium sp. | reverse complement strand
ATTCTTACTCCACAGATATCACAGAAGTGGTCGTCTTTATCTACACATTCGCTTATTTTGGCATTACAAATATCGCAGTAATGGTTCCCATTATCGTCATTGCAAGCACTTAATTCTTCCCCACAAACATCACAATCGTGGTCGTTATTTTTGTCCGAGCATTCACTTATCTTTTCGCCACAAAGGTCGCAGTTATGATCGTCGCTGTCGGAACACTTGCTTTTCTCCACACCACAAATATCACAATAATGGTCATTGTCTTCATCCAAGCAAATGCTTAACTCTTTCTCACATACGTCACAAAAATGATCGTTGTCATTATCCAAGCAAACACTCAATACCTCTTCGCAAACGTCACAAAGGTGATCTTTCTTGTCTTCATCCTGGCAAATGCTCAGTTCTTTACCGCATACGTCGCAGTGGTGGTCTTTGCTTTCGTCTAAACATTCACTTATCTCATCACCGCATATGTCGCAAAGATGATCGTCTTCGTCTACGCACATGCTTGACTCTTCATTACATATATCACAAACGTGATCACCGTCTTCGTCTACGCACTCGCTTGCCTGTCCGTTACATATTTCGCAAACGTGATCGCTATTCGCGTCTACACATTCGCTTAATTTTTCTTCACAGACGTCGCAGAAGTGGTCGTCGTCTGCATCTACGCAATGGCTCAATGCTTTGTTGCAAATATCGCAAAGGTGATCTTTTTCACTAACGTCTCGGCAAAGACTCATTTTTAGATCACATACGTCACAAAAATGGTCCTTTTCGTCCTCATCTAAGCAATCGTGACTTTTTTCCCAGTAAGCATAAAAATCACGATCATAGTGTACCAGTAAAGTATCGCCCCATTGGTATGAGTCTTTGGAATTCTTCTCAACGCGCCAAGCCGTAAACGTATATCCTTCCTTTGTAGGAACGGGAAGTTTGCCAATGGCCTCTCCTTTTATTACCATTATGCTGTACTTCTCTCCACTTACACTATATTTTCCATTAGCATTGTCAATAACGCCACCTTCTGTGTGAAAGGTAACTTTGACGTATTCCTCGTCTGGGGTAGCCTCTTCCTCTCCACAAGCGACTAACGCAAGCAAGGAAACAGATAGTATGATAACTAAAATTAAAATAGAATAAGTCCTTTTCATGATCGTCCTCTAAAATAATACTCGTTATTATTTTAATACAAGCATTAAGACTTGTCAACACTAGCATTCGCCATGTATTTATTCGCAACGATTCATTTGTAATATTTTTGTAAGAATTTTGTAAAATGCTCGTAAAAAACTCTTTGTATCATATAAACACAAAGACAAGGAGTTTCACAAATGAAAACAATTGCTATTACCGGCGCAAGTGGTGCCATGGGTAAAGAAACCCTAAAGGCTATTATGAGTTCTCCTCTAAAGTTTAGGGCTAAAATTTTACTTCTAAAATCGGATAAATCATTTGGCTTTAAGGTTAAACACAATTACAAAGATAGAATTGAGGTTGTTTACGGTGACGTGCGCTCTCCCGAAGACTGCTTCCGTCTTGTAAAAAACTGTGATTACGTTTTGCATCTTGCAGCCCTTATTCCACCAAAATCAGACTATGATCAAGAAAAAACCATAAGCATTAATTATGGAGGCACCAAAAATGTAGTTGATGCCATTAAATCTTTACCTCGTTGCCCTAAACTAATACATATTTCTACGGTTGCCATATATGGCCATCGTAATCATATCCACCCTTGGGGTAGAGTGGGAGACCCTCTAATGCCCAGCATATTTGACGTTTACGCAACAAGCAAAATGAAAGCCGAACGCTACGTTCTTGAAAGTGGCATTAAAAATTTTGCCGTACTTCGTCAAACGGGAATCCTATACGATGGTTTACTATTAAACAATATTAGTGATGGCCTTATGTTCCACACCCCTTGGAACGTTCCTATTGAATGGGTAACCGACGTAGATAGTGGCAATCTAATGGTCAAAATTATTGAGCGCGATATACAAAACACTATTAATGATTTTTGGAATAAAGTTTACAACATCGGTGGTGGAAAAGGTTTTAGGGAAACGGGCTTTGACGTCTTTGAGGGTGGTTTTAAAATCATTGGGGGGAAGGTAGAAACTTTCTTTAACCCCAACTGGAATGCGGAAAGAAACTTCCATTGTTTTTGGTTTTCCGACAGCGACGTATTAGAAAAAACCTTTCATTTTCAAAGTGGAAGTAGCAGAGAATTTTGGAATAATTACGAGAAAAACCATCCCTTATACTCCGTAGCAAAAATTCTTCCACCATCGCTCATTAGAAAATTAGTTATTGAGCCCTTACTTAAGAACAAGAACGCCCCGCAGTATTGGATTTCAAAAGGTGATAGAGCAAGAATATTAGCCATTTCTGAAAACGTGAATGCCAATAAAAAATACACGTGGGGAAACTATCCGCTACTCAAGAAGGGAAAAATTCCAAACGATTGTTTTGATTATGAAAAAGTAATCTGTTCGTCCGATTATAAGCCTCTTAGCCACGGGTATGATGAAAGCAAACCCGACTGCGAACTGGACCTTGACGATATGAAAATGGTGGCGAAGTTTAGAGGTGGAGAATGCTTGTCCGAAAGCATGATTAAAGGAGATCTTTATACTCCGTTAAAGTGGCGTTGTCACCTTGGTCACGTTTTTTTTGCAACCCCATATACTATACTTAAAGCAGGGCATTGGTGCGATGAGTGCGCTCCGTTAACCACCTGGAATTACGACCTAACGGCTCCTTATATTCCATTCTACAAACAGGTATGGTACGATTCGCACAAGGAAAACGAGTGTAACGTTTATGTAATTAAAAATAACAAAACTTACGTAATGGAGGGCGCTAGATATGAACGTTAATATTTACTATTTTTCGGGAACTAAAAACACGTTTAAAGTTGCCGAAACGCTTAGAAGCGAGTTAGAGGCGTTAGGTGCAAACGCATTACTTTTTAACCTTGAACACCACCCTTCCTTCTCCCCTGCCGACTCCTTGGTTATTGCATATCCGGTATGGGGATTTGGCGCCCCTAAAATCGTAACCGACTTTGTAAAAAGCCTACCTAACGGAAATGCAAAAACTTATTTTGTTAAGACCTCTGGCGAGCCACTCGGCCTCAATAATGCAAGTTCTATGGGCCTCGCAAAGATCCTTGATAAAAAAGGTTATATTGTTGCTGGAGAATACCATTACGTTATGCCGTACAACATGGTTTTTAGACATGATGATTTACTTGCAAGTAAAATGCTAAAAGTAGCAAAGGAAAGAATCAAAACTTCTGCTAGTGATATATATGCTGGAATGGTTAAACCCCTTTCTTTCCCTCTTTACGCAAGAATTATGCGTACGGTTTGTTCCATTGAACACGTTGGAATGCGCCTTAACGGTAACTTGTACTCAGTTAAAAAAAGTGAATGCATTGGTTGCAATAAATGTTTAAACAACTGTCCTACTAAGAACATCTCCATTAAGAACGGACAATATCGTTTTGGAAATAACTGCTTAGGCTGTGCGCGTTGTGCTTTTTCTTGCCCCACCAACGCAATTAATACCGGGCTCCTTAATTTTTTAAAAGTAAACGGTCCCTACGACTTTTCCTTAAACGGGGACAATGCGCCCCTACCAAAATATTGTAAATCTTTCTATGAACGATATTTCATGATTGAAAAATAGATTATTAAGTATTATAATATTGCTATGGAAAACGTTTCAAGAAAAATTTTAATTGCAGAAGACAACGTAGAATTAAGCGATATGCTCCGAAACTACTTAATGCGAGCCGGTCACGTCGTATTCCAGGCTTTTGACGGCAAGCAAGCGGTTTCTCTCGCAAAGAGTTTTGACGTAGACTTGATTTTACTGGATATAATGATGCCATACTTAGATGGCTTTTCCGTAATAAAAGAAGTTCGTCGCATTAAAAACATTCCCATCATAATTACGAGCGCAAAAATTAGTGAAGAAGACAAAGAGGTTATGTTCAACCTAGGTGCAGACGATTATATAACTAAACCCTTTTCGTTTAAAGAGGCTGTACTTCGCGTTAACGCCCAATTGCGTAGATATTATGAGTTTAACAAACAAGCGACACCTCAAAGCGAAGATATAATAAGGTTAGGTCGTCTGACCATAATTCCTTCTAGATTTGAAGTCAACGTTGATGGCTCCATTCTTAATCTAACGAACAAAGAATTCTCTCTTTTAGAACTACTTGCAAGCGAACCAAATCGCATATTTTCAAAGAGCCAAATATTAGATAGAGTTTGGGGAACGGAAGATTACATAGATGAAAATACCGTTGCCGTTACCATAGCAAGACTGCGTGAAAAGTTAGTAAAACACGGCATTGAAAACGTTAAAACTGTGTGGGGGTTCGGATACAAATGGCAAAATTAAAAAGCAAAGAAAACGAACTGATTTTAGCCTATATAGACGCCCTTAAAAATGGGGAAATTTACAAGCCCTTTGTTTCCAAGGAAGGATTTGGTTTAACTGCAAAAAAAATAATAGCAGAACTAGAAAAACTACGTAGGAATATTTTGTTTACGCGTTCTGGGACAATTGAAGGCTATGCTCGTGTTGAACAAGAAATTGCCAACGTTACCCACGACCTTAAAACCCCTCTTGCCGTAATCACCGGTGCTGTAGAATGTTTAGAAGACGGCATTAACGACAAAGATTACGTTCAAGTAATTAAATCTAAAACTACGGAAATGAATGAAATTGTCCTTAGGATAATAAGCAGTTCCAGGGCTCTGGCAGAGGAAGCAAAAAATCAAATGAAAGTCGTTGATGCTAGCACTTTTTTTACTGCTCCACTTGAAAAATATCGCTATCTTATAAGAGGCAAAAACATCAAGTACATTGTTAAAAGGGCGCCCAAAGTTCTAATTGCAGTTTCCGAAAATGAAATTGTTTCCGTATTAGATAATCTCCTTACAAATGCAACCAAATATACGGAAAAGGGTAAAATCAGCATTAGTTTTCATTCTTCGTTAAAGTATTTAATCATTCGCATTAAAGACACGGGTAAGGGTATAAAAAAAGAAGATTTACCTTTTGTGTTTGATAGATTTTTCTCAGGAGAAAAGTCCCGCCCAAAAGGAGGAACCGGCATAGGACTAAATTACGTTAAAACTACTGTTGAAGCGCACGGAGGAATGGTAAACGTAGAAAGCAAGGAAAATAAAGGGACAACGTTTACCCTCTTTTTACCCCGTGTGGAACCAAAAAAGACGCGAAGGCACACTTCCGATCAACTAAAATGTCTAGAGGCTTCGCTAAGACTTTTCCTGTTCCCATTCTTTTGGCCAATAGACCTAGGAAGAGCCATCTTTTATGGAGTGCGTGACAAAAAGAATAAATTGCATAACAAACAAAAATAGCACCAATCGGTGCTATTTTTTTTTACTCTTTTGGTTTATTGAAAGGTAAAACTGCCGGAGAGAAGTATGGTCTTTTCGGAAGATACAACCAACACGCCACCACCTAGCGCCCCTGTTTTCTCCGAGCCGTCCTCTAAAACTATTTTTGCTTCGCAAGGTTGCACGTATGATACAAAAGGAATGTGTCCTGCTAGCACAGCAAGATCGCCTTCCGTACCCCTTACGCTAAGGCTAACCACGTTACCGGCAAATACGTCGCCGTTCGGAGAGGTTATTTTTAGGAGAAAAGTCTTCATTATTTTACCGCCTTTTTAGCCTTTTCTACTGCTTCATCAATGGTTCCGACAAAGAGGAATGCAGACTCGGGTAGGTCGTCGTGCTTGCCCTCTATTATCTCTTTGAATCCACGAATTGTTTCACTAAGTGGAACGTAAGTGCCCTTTATGCCGGTAAACTTCTCCGATACGTCAAAGGGTTGTGACAAGAATCTTTGTATCTTTCTTGCTCTTTGTACCAAGAGTTTGTCTTCGTCAGAGAGTTCATCCATGCCCATTATGGCAATAATGTCCATGAGTTCCTTGTATCTTTGTAGTATACGTTGTACTTCACGAGCAACCGTATAATGTTCCTCTCCTAAGATTTCCGGGGATAGGATACGGCTTGTGGACTCCAATGGATCAACTGCAGGGTATATACCTTGAGAAGCGATACTTCTGGAAAGAACTGTAGTTGCATCCAAGTGAGCAAACGTAGTTGCTGGAGCAGGGTCGGTAAGGTCGTCTGCGGGAACGTAAACTGCTTGAATAGAAGTTATGGAGCCTTTTTTCGTAGAAGTGATACGTTCTTGTAAATCACCCATTTCGGTTGCAAGGGTTGGTTGATAACCAACGGCACTGGGCATACGACCCAATAAAGCAGAAACTTCGCTACCTGCTTGAGTGAAACGGAAAATGTTATCTATGAATAAAAGAACGTCTTGCCTTTCTTCATCTCTAAAATATTCTGCCATGGTTAGTCCGGAAAGAGCAACTCTCATTCTTGCACCCGGAGGCTCGTTCATTTGACCATATACCAAGGTGGTATTTGCAAGAACGCCGGAGTCCTTCATTTCGTTATATAGGTCGTTACCTTCTCTCGTACGTTCACCAACACCCGTAAATACGGAAAGACCACCGTGTTGCTTTGCAACGTTATTAATTAGTTCCATTATAAGAACCGTTTTACCAACGCCGGCACCACCAAAGAGGCCTATCTTACCACCTTTTGAGAAAGGACAAATAAGGTCTACAACTTTTATGCCGGTTTCCAAAATCTCGGTTGAGGTTGATAGTTCGCTATAACTGGGAGCCGTTCTGTGTATGTTCCATCTTTCACCCTCTTCAACGTAAGGTTTGTTGTCAACTACCTCTCCTAGTACGTTAAAGATTCTTCCTAGCGTACTTCTACCTACGGGAACGGATATGGTTTTCTCCGTATCAATTACGGGAGTTCCCCTCTTAAGACCATCCGTTGAGGACATTGCTATACATCTAACGACGTTGTCGCCTATGTGTTGAGCAACTTCTACAGTCAACTTTTTGTCAGCGATTTGCATTGTTAACGCATTATGAATTTGAGGCAAAAATCCCTCTTCAAAATATACGTCAACAACGGGTCCCATAACTTGTGAAACTTTTCCCTTTGCTATGTTTGACATGCTTACTTCTCCTTTAAATTAAACGCCACTACCTGCAACTATTTCGGTAATCTCTTGCGTTATGGCTCCTTGTCTTGCTCTGTTATATTCAAGTTCAAGATTGTTTATCATTTCTTGTGCATTCTTGCCTGCACTATCCATGGCAACCCTTCTTGAAGCCACTTCGGAAGCAAAACTCTCTTTTACACACGCCATTATAATTCCTGCAACGTACTCGGGAATTATGGCATTCAAAACAGATGCTTCGTCGGGCTCAAAGATTGCCCCTGAGGTTGATTTTTCTTCCGTTGTTGAGAGTGGAAGAATCCATTTAACGTAGGCCTCTTGCGACATCATTGAATTATATTTAGTACAAACGATACCGACCTTGTCAAATTTATTCTCTACAAAATCTTTGCAAATCTCGTTTGCCAGAATAATTGCTTCTTCATAAGGATATCCCTCTGCGCGTACGATATCCTTTCCGAATTTATCACAAGCCCTTTTTCCGATTGGTGTAATATGCGCGTCTTCCGGCATTTCCTTTAGCAAACGGAAAACGTTAGCATTGTATCCACCGGCTAACCCACGATCACCGGCTACCACTATTAAACGTAATCTATTACCCTCGCGTACTTGTGCGTAAGGTGTTCTTTTACATTCCTCATATGCGGTCAAAAGAGAAATAATCTCTTCAAGTGCAGAAGAAAAATCCTTGCCCTTATTCATGGAGTCAATGGCTTTGCGCATCTTAGAAGAAGCAACAAGTCCCATTGCTTTCGTTAGATGTAACGTTGAATCAACACTCTTGATCCTTGTGCGCAATTGCTTAGTATCGGCACCCATAAACTACTTCTTCATCTCCTCAAGTGCAGATTTAAGTTGCTCTATGTCTTCGCTTTCCCAACTGCCTGCCTCTACGCTAACTAAAAATTCATTGTACTTGCTTTCCAGTAATTCATAGAGTCTTTCTTCGTATTTTTTAACGTCTTTAACGCTTACTTCATTTAAGTATCCGTTAATTACTGCGTATACTATGGCTATTTGTGCGCCGGGTCTTACGGGGGCGTTTCTTCCTTGCTTTAGAACGGCAACTATTCTCTCACCTAGCGCAAGTCTTGCCTTCGTGTCGGCATCAAGATCGCTACCAAATTGTGCGAATGCTTGCAACTCGCGATACTGCGAATATAATAGTTTAAGTTCTCCGGAAACCTTTTTCATGCCCTTTAATTGAGCAGAGCCACCAACACGGCTAACCGAAATACCGGGGTTAATAGCCGGCATAACGCCTGCGTGGAAGAGTTCGGTTTCCAGGAATATTTGTCCGTCGGTAATGGAAATTACGTTGGTGGGAATATAAGCGGAAACGTCGCCTGCTTGGGTTTCTATGAGGGGAAGTGCCGTAATGGAGCCACCGCCATACTCGGGGGCAACGCAAGCGGCACGCTCAAGTAGTCTTGAGTGCAAATAGAATACGTCACCGGGATATGCCTCTCTGCCCGGAGGCCTACGAATGAGAAGGGAGAGGGCGCGATATGCTACTGCGTGCTTAGAAAGATCGTCGTAAATAATTAGAACGTCTTTACCTTGCTCACGGAAGTATTCTGCCATTGCGCAACCGGCATAGGGAGCAACGTATTGTAAAGGTGCAGATTCGGAGGCCGAAGCCGAAACTATAATGGTATATTCCATTGCGCCGGCTTGAGTTAGTTCGTTTGCGAGTTGTACAACCGAACTATTCTTTTGACCAATTGCTACGTAAATACAAATTACGTCTGAGTTCTTCTGATTTATGATAGTATCTATGGCTATTTCCGTTTTACCTGTTTGTCTATCGCCTATAATCAACTCACGTTGTCCTCTATCGATAGGTATCATACTATCTATTGCCTTAATGCCAGTATGAAGGGGAACGGAAACGCTCTTCCTTTCTATGATTCCCGGAGCCTCCGACTCAATAGGACGGGTGGCGCTAGCGACAATGGGTCCCTTGCCGTCTATGGGCTCGCCCAAAGCATTTAAAACGCGACCTAGCATTGATTCGCCAACAGGTACGGAAAGAACCTTACCCGTTCTTCTAACGGAAGAGCCCTCTCTAATGTTGTTTTTATTAGAAAGTAGCGCAACTGAAACGGTATCACTCTCTAGGTTTTGAGCCATGCCGAAACTACCGTCTTCAAACTCAAGAAGTTCGCTAGCCATACATTCGCGAAGCCCGTAAACACGTGCAATACCGTCGCCAACCAAAATTACAGTTCCGGTCTCTTTCATTTCAATTTTGGACTTGTAATTTTTGATTTGCTCTTTAATGACGTTACTAATTTCTTCCGGTCTTATATTCATTTATTTATCACTTCCTTTACTTGTTGCAAACGATGGCGTATGCTTCCATCCATAACTCTGCCATCAATTTCAACTATCACACCACCTATTAAGGCGCCGTCTATAACGTACTCGGCTTGGATGGAGCCCTTGTACGATTTACTTAATTTTTCAATGAGTTTTGCTTTTTCTTCTTCGGTGAGTTCTTGTGCACTCGTTACCTTTGCGTTAAAGACTCTCTCCGATGCGTTAAGTAAAGCGTTATATTCCTCTACCGATTCCAAAAAGCACTCTATTCTTCCCTTTTCACAAAGGAGTTTTAAATAAGAAAGGAGATACTCGGGAAGAACTTTCCCGAAAACGTTATCTATGGCTACAAGTCTTTCGCTTAATTGGATGGAAGGAGAAGAAAGCAACTCAAAGAATGCAGGGTTTTCATCAAAGAGATTTTTTATCTCTTTTAGGTACCCAGCATATTCCTTTTGTTTCCCCTCTTCACACGCAACCATGAAAAGAGCCGTGCCGTATTCCTTACTTATTTCCGTCATCGTCTTCACCTATTTCTTCTATGAAGGACTCTATCAAAGCATGATGATCCTGGGTGTTGATTTCGCGCTCCAACATCTTTTCTGCAAGGGCGCCGGACACTTCTACAATTTCACGTTTAACGTCTTCTTTAGCCTTACGTCTCTCAAGATCAGCCTCGTTCTTTGCAACACGAATTATGCCCTCTGCCTTATCCTGGGCTTCTTCCACGATTCTTTCGCCGTGGCGCTTAGCATTTTCGGTTGCTTTTTCTATAATCTCATTTGCTTGATCGTCTGCAGTTTGAAGTTTTTCTTCCCACTTTTGACGATGTTCCTCGGCCTCATCTTCTGCCTTTTGAGCGTTTTCATACTGAGCGTCAAGGTCTTCTTTTCTCTTAGCAAGCATCTTTTTTACGGGCTTAAAGAGAAACTTCTTGAGTATCAAGAACAGCAAAACCAAATTAAGCAAAGAAATCAATATCTGCCATATATTGACAGAAATGACGTCTAGAGTTTGCATAATTTACTCTCCTTCCTATCCTATTACACTCATTAAGGTGTTTACTAACATGTTAGGAGCAACGAAGATTAGTAGAATTGCGATAACTAGTGCGTAGAGACCCGTGGTTTCCGCAACAGCACAACCCATAAGCATAGTGCTGGTTACGCTACCTTTACATTCAGGTTGACGGCCGATAGCCTCACAAGCCTTGGCAACGGCATTACCTTCACCGATACCAGGGCCGATACCAGCGATCATAGCAACGCCGGCACCAAGTGCACAGCAACCTAAAATGATACCAACAGCAAGTTCTAACATACTAAATAACCTCCATATTGTTATTTGTTTTCATTTTTTTATTTTCACGTTTTTGTTTACGTTTTTCTTTACGCATCAAGTAATCCTCTAGTGAGAAACCACCTGCCACGTAAAGCATGGTTAACATTGCGAATATATAGGCTTGCAAGCATCCACTAAACACGTCAAAATAAATAGATAAAACAGCGGGAATACCTATTTGGAAAAGTGGTATGCTGGAAAGTCCAGCGGGAAGCCAACTTAAAGCCATACTGGAAAGACCTTGGAGCGCTGAGGCAACCAGTACCGAAATTACGGTACCGGAAAGAACGTTACCATAATGACGGAAGGTCATGGAAAGAGGCGTTGCAAACTCTCCTATTACGTTAAGTGGTGCAAGGAAAGGAACGGGTTCTAGGAAGCCTTTCAAATACTTTAAGGGGCCACTCTTTAATTTGTAGTAAGTAATAAGTCCAAAAACTAAAATTGCCCATCCGGCTACTACGTTAAGGTCGGAAGTAGGTGGATATAAACCAACTAGAGAAAGTAGGCTAGAGAATGCAGATAATGCCATTATGGAAGCGATAAAGGGAGAAAAACCTTTAAAATAATCGCCCATACTTTCATTAACCATGTTTTCTACTTTTTCCACAATCCACTCGGCAACGTGTTGACGTCTAGTGTCGGCCTTAACTTTTATGCCGTGTGTCATGTAGAGGCATAGGCCAAAAATAGAAATCATAACCAACCAAGAGTTTATTTGTGATTCGGTTATGAGTAAATCTTGAAGGGGCATAGGTATAGTAAAGAATACCCTTGCGCCGGTTATGGAAACACCTTCACTTAGAGGGGTAGTCAACACCTTGAGAATAATGCCCCCCACTATGGGCAAGATCATCATAAGTATCAACAAAACGTCTACCGCTATGAAAATTTGCTTTTTCCTTTTAGCCTCTTTCACTTTGGTTTACTCCTCTATGATAGTTTGCGCGCTTTCGTCCTCACTGACGACGTTTTCTTCTTGCATAGTGGCATTTTCCACCACTATTTCATTCTCTTGTTGAAGAGATTCTTCTACTTTAACGGGCTCGTTATTAACTGCTTCATTATTTCCTTTTTGCTTGTTGAAAAGAGGACGAATGGCAATAGCAATGCGAGGAAACACAACGGGGATGAAAACCGTCCAATTGTTAAAGCAAGGGAATACAACACCTATTACCAATACGACAATAAGTAAAACGTAACGATACAATTGGGAAAGTCTAATTACCTTTTTTGCTCCCTTTTCATCTTTCTCCAGTGACTTTTGAACGCCCAGCCCCATAAGGAAGAAGTTAAGAGTAACGGTAAAACCGGTAAGTAAATTACCAAGAATTACTGTATAGTCCCATTTGTCTATGATTAAAAAGACAGCCTCCATAATAGCGCTTAGAATGGTAACGCAAATTAAAATATATAACGTTTCTTTTATGATGGCTGGGTCTATTTTTTTCATCAATTCTCCCCTTAAGCGCAAAAGAACCAACGTCCTCTACAGTCAGCT
>JAZSKG010000125.1:0-5064 GCA_045534735.1 Candidatus Stercoripulliclostridium sp. | reverse complement strand
GAAGGTAATCCCATTCCCGTATACGTTCGCACTAAAAACGGCAAAGTAATCTACAAGAAAAAGAAGGATAAGAACGGTAAGGTTATTGTAGACAAGAACGGCTCCCCCGTTTTAGCACCCGTTCAAGCAGTTAACGAAAGTGGTGTTCTTACCTATGAAATGGAAGAAAAGGTATTTGATATAGCAAAAATGCCAATACACGAAGTACACAAGATTCGTGGTAGACAAATTGCTATGATATTCCAAGAACCCATGACTTCTCTTAACCCCGTATTTACCATAGGTAATCAGTTAGACGAAGTAACCTTCATCCATACCCCAGGCGCAACCAAGGAAATGGCTAAAGCTCACTCCCTTGAAATGCTTAAACTTGTTGGTATAGATAAATCCGACCGTGTGTACAACGCCTATCCACACGAACTAAGTGGTGGTATGCGTCAACGTGTTATGATCGCTATGGCTCTTGCTTGCGATCCTCGTCTAATTATCGCAGACGAACCTACTACTGCTCTTGACGTTACTATCCAAGCACAAATTCTAGACCTCCTACGCGACCTTAAAACGCGCATGAACGGTTCTATTATGCTAATTACCCACGACCTTGGAATCATTGCCGAAATGGCCGATTACGTCGTCGTAATGTACGCAGGAAGAGTTATAGAGCAAGGTACCGTAAAAGAAATATTCCACGACCCCAAGCATCCTTATACCATGGGACTACAAAAATCCAAGCCCAGTATGGATACTAAGAGCGATACCCTATTTAATATCCCCGGCAACGTTCCTAACCCTGTAAATATGCCTACGCATTGCTACTTTAAAGATCGTTGCGACAAGTGCATAGGAAAATGCTCGGGTGACTATCCTTGCATGATGCAAGTTTCCCCCACCCACTACGTTGCTTGTCACTTGTACGATAAGGAGGACTAAAATGGAGAACATAGAAAACATGGAAAACGTCGTTTTAGAAAATGAAAACTTAGAAACTGAAGAAGTCGTAGAAGAAGTTATGCCTACGGAAGAAGTTTCAAACGAAGTTGTAGAAGAGGATAAGCATAAAGTTATTTTGGAAGTTAAAAATCTTCGTAAATGCTTCCCTATCAAAAAATCTATAACCGGTAAAGTATTAAAGGAACTAGTTGCAGTAGATAACGTTTCCTTTACCCTTAATGCAGGTGAAACTATAGGTATAGTTGGAGAATCAGGTTGTGGTAAAACCACTCTTGGTAGAACTATTCTTAAACTTCATCAACCTAGTGGTGGAGAAATCATATTTAACGGAGAAAACATTACTAAATACTCCAAAAAGGAAATGCGTCACCTCCGTACGGATATGCAAATAATCTTCCAAGACCCATACTCCTCTCTTCCCCCAAGAGCAACCGTTGGCGATATACTTTCCGAGCCCGTTAGAGTACACAATATAGTACCAAAAGACCAAGTGAAAGATTACGTTATGGATTTAATGGAAAAATGCGGTCTTCGTGATTATTATTACGAACGCTATCCCCACGAATTCTCCGGTGGTCAACGTCAAAGAATTTGTATCGCAAGAGCACTTTCCGTTAACCCTAAACTCGTTATATGCGACGAGCCCGTTAGCGCACTAGACGTTTCTATTCAAGCGCAAATCATAAACCTACTACGCGACCTACAAAAGAAACTCAACCTTACTTACCTATTCATTTCTCACGATATTAGCGTAGTTAAGTTTATTAGTGATAAGATCGGTGTTATGTACCTTGGTTCAATGGTGGAATTCGGTACTAAAAAAGATATCTTTGATGGTCCTCTACACCCATATACACAAGCCCTATTTAGTGCAATTCCCAATCCTAACCCAGACGTTAAGATGAATCGTATAGTACTTAAGGGTGATATCCCCTCTCCTGTAAATCCTCCAAGTGGATGCCGTTTCCACACCCGTTGCCCTTACGCAACCGAACGTTGCGCACAAGAAGTTCCGGAATTTAAAGATTATAACGGACATTTCTGCGCTTGCCACCTCGTTGATGAAAAATTTAACGGCAAGCCCGAAGTAGAACAAGAAGTAAAGGTGGAAGATGAGCAAAAAGAAGACTAAACACGCAAATAAAGAAAAGGCTAAAAAGGAAAATATCGTATACGTTGACGACGGATCAACAATCGTTGATATGAGTGGAACGATAGGAGCCTCTAAAAAGCCCAAAAATACGCCGAAAGATCCAATGACAGGTGCTCCTATAGGAAATAGCGTTAAAGACAAAATAAGGACCTATTTTCAAGCCGTAAGGCAAAACTTAGCACCGATGTTTGTCGTAATACTCGGTATATGCGTAATATTTGGTATTATGTACCTTATCTTAGAGTTAGCAGGCTAATAATAAATTATACAATAAAACAAAATCCCTTCTTTGGAAAGTACCAAGAAGGGATTTATTTTTTATTATGTTATTTTGATTTAATTAGATTATTTATTCTTGGGTAGGAAGCCTGCAAATATCTTCTTCCAGCCACCCTTAACTCCATTACAGCAGTCAAGTATACCTTCTACTGAATAGGGAGATACTATACCACCTGTCCAACCGGAGAATGCACGCAAGGGAAGATCTTTTACGGATTGAGTAATCATTTCAGGGTTTTCTGCAGTAAGTGCTACTAATTTTGCAGCATTTACAAGAAGAGTGTAAAGACCGTTACCAAACGTACTGGGACGAAGTTGTGATACGGAGTTGTTGATAGTGAAATTACCCTTTTCAAACGGAGCGTTTCCGGGAAGTTCAGCACCGTATACAGCCTTGAATTCATCTTCGGTTACTTCGTTTACGTTTGCTAGGTTATAGTAAGCAGGAGCAACTTCTTTATAATCGGGAGCAACAACTTCGGGACGAGCACTGGTTACGTTTACAGCGCCCTCTAGTTTAATGTCTCTTGAAGATGCACCGACTAAAATCTTATATGAACCACTTTCTACGTGCCAATCACAAATATTTACGTTATAGTATGCGTATGCACGAGAATCCAAGGTTACGCTAACTTCCTTTTCTTCACCGGCCTTAAGGAATACCTTAGTAAAGCCTTTTAGTTCTTTTTGGGCTTTGTAAATATTGGATTCGGGAGCCGAAACATAAACTTGTGCAACTTCTGCGCCATCTCTGTCGCCTACGTTCTTAATCTTGAAGGATACTACTAAATCTTCTCCTTCGTTTACGTTTTCACTGGAAAGTTTAAGATCGCTATATTCAAACTTAGTATAACTTAAACCATAACCAAAGGGGTAACGAACTTCTTTACCGGCAGTATCAAAGTAACGATAACCAATAAATATTGATTCACGATGCTCAACTGAACGTGGTCCCATTTGGTAGTAGCCACTTGATAATCCGTCTTCATTTTTAATAGGATAGGTTTCTGCAAGTTTACCACTGGGGTTAACGTCACCGTATACAAGATCCATTGTTGCTTCACCACCGGCTTGTCCGGTAAGGTACATATTAAGGATTGCCTTAACTTTACTTTCCCAATCACCTATCACAACAGGAGAACCACCTGAAAGAATTACTATTACGTTTTCGTTTACCTTTAGTATTTCGTTTACAAGAGTTATATGGCTTGAAGGCATTTCCATATGTCTTCTATCAAAACCTTCACTTTCATAAGCATCGGTTAGACCAATGAATACTAAAACTGCATCCTTACCCTTAGATGCTTCTACTGCTTCTGCGATTAGTTTTTCATTATAACCGTCACCCTTTAATGAATAGCCACTTGCGTATGTATATTTCTTACCGGCATTATCAAGAGCATCGGTAAATGATACGGTCTTAGGACAATTGATGTGGCTTGAGCCTGCACCTTGATAACGAAGTTTCTTTGCAAGAGTACCTATAACTGCGATATTTTCATCACCGTTAAGAGGTAGACCACCATCATTCTTTAGTAGAACTGCACCTGATGCAGCAGCCTTTCTGGCAACTGCGTGATGTGCTTCAAAATCAATAGTACCAAAGGTTTCATAGGGTTTGCTTTCTACTGCGAACTTGATAAGACGTAGTACGCAAGCATCTAACTCTTCCATAGTTAGTCTGCCCTCTTTAACTGCCTTAATGATCTTTCTATCGTTCATACCCTTATTACCGGGCATTTCTAGATCGTTACCGGCCTTTACACCTTCAACTCTGTCGTTAATGCCACCCCAATCTGAAACTACCATACCTTCAAATCCCCATTCGTTACGGAGCACGTCGGTAAGTAGACGCTTGTTTTCTGCCATATAAGTGCCGTTTACTTTATTGTAGGAACTCATTATGGTTTTGGGTTGCTCTTTCTTAACTATATACTCAAATGCTGAAAGATAAATTTCGCGAAGTGCTCTTTCGTCTACGATAGTATCAATACTCATACGAATATGTTCTTGGTTATTTGCGCAGAAGTGCTTTACGCTAACACCAATATTATTCTTTTGTACACCGTGAACGTAACTTGCGCCAAGTCTTCCGGCTAGGAATGGATCTTCTGCAATATACTCAAAGTTTCTTCCGCAAAGAGGACTTCTCTTCATATTGATTCCAGGTCCAAGCACGGTAGTTACACCTAAGCATTTTGCTTCTTCTGCAATAGCGTTACCCACTTCTTCCATTAGTTCAACGTCCCAACTTGAACCGGTAGTAACTGCAGTGGGAAAACAAGTAGCAGTTTCCGCGGGTTTCATAATATTAGTACCTGCTGAAGCCTTTTCTTTACGTAGTCCGTGAGGACCGTCACTCATCCAAACTGCGGGTACACCCTTTTCTTCTATTGCCTTAGTGAGCCAAAAGGTTTCACCGGAACAAAGCGATGCTTTTTCTTCTAGAGTAAGGGAGTTAAGTATTTCTACGTATTTATCCATTTCAACCTCCACGATTGTATTTTTTTTCTTAATATGCGCATACGTACGCATTATACATTATTATAATACACCTATCTGTTTTAGTCAATAGCCCTTTTTTATACCAATTAAGATTTTTAAACAATGATTTAATTAAAAAAATCCAATAGTATTTTTACCATAATATACATATATTTAGGAATCCAATATTTATTATA
>JAZSKG010000264.1:0-1569 GCA_045534735.1 Candidatus Stercoripulliclostridium sp. | reverse complement strand
GTTCTATCTTGATTATTTCGCGCGCGTGTGATATAACTATTGTATTACTTTTGAGGAGAGATTTTTATGAGTTCTGTTAAAGAGATAAGTAAGGGAAAAGTATATCAATTTTTCCTTTGTGACGTCGCTAAAGGCTTGTTTAATGGTATGATAGGTAACTATCTTTTGTATTTCTATCAGCCGACTACTGCTTCCGGTATCGTTTCACTTTTGCCAAGCAATAAGATTTTAGGGTTTATTACCATTATGGCTTTGCTTACCGGTATAAGTAAAGTGATAGACGCTATTTCCGATCCTCTCGTTGCAAACCTAAGTGATAAACTAAATTGTAAATATGGTAGACGTATGTCTTTAATGCGCATATCTGCCATTCCTTACGCAGTTTCCGTACTAATGATTTTTCTCGCCCCATTCTCCCCGGGTGCAGTTGGAAATGCTATTTGGGTTGGTATATGGCTAATTATATATTACACGGCTTATACCTTCTACTTTATCCCACAACGTGCGTTGATTCCGGAAATTATTCCGGACGCTAAAAAGAGGGTAGGCTATTATGCAGTAAGTACTGCTCTCTTTATGGGCTCCAGCGCAGTTATGTATGCAACTACTTTGTTTGTTAGCCTATTCAAGAGCGCAGGTTTAGATGCAATAAGTGCTTGGCGCGTTGTATTTACCATATTTGCAGTTGTAGGCATGGGCTGTCTTTCTGCTTCTGCATTCGCCTTTAAAGAAAACGATTACGTAAAATCACACGCAACCCCTCAAGATTCCATCTTTAAGAGTTTTGCAACCGTTTTTAAGAACAAAAACTTTGTTATGTTCACCATCGGCGATCTTTCCAGTTACATTTCCATGGCATTCTTCCAAACGGCTATGCTTTACTACATAACCACGTTGCTGGGCATAGAAGAAAGCCAATCTTTCATAGTTATGGCAGTTGCTATTGCAGTTGCAATATGTTGCTTCCCACTTATAGTTCAAATAAGTAAAAAGGTCAACAAAAAGTTGCCACTTCTTATAGGTAGTTACATATTTGCAGTTGTCTTTGCATTCATTTATTTCGGTGATATTCTTGCAGGACTTGTGCCCGGTAAAGAACTTATACTCGGCATAGTTATGGGACTTACCGTTGCATTCCCGTTTGCTGCAATAAACGTACTACCTCAGTCCGTTGTTTCCGATATTATCCAAGAGGATAGCCTTGTTTCCGGTATCAATAGAGAGGGTATCTTCTCTGCCGTTAAGACCTTCATAGAAAAAATCGCATACGCAGTTGCAATGGTAATTGTTTCCAGCGTTCTTGCCATAGGTGCTAATGCAGGTGAAGAGGTAGGGCTATTAGGCGTTAAACTAACGGGCATATTTGCTTGTGTATTTACAGTTATCTCCATAGTATTCTTCCACCTTTACGACGATAGGAAGGTTACCGAAAACATAGAAAGATTAAAGGCAGAAAAGGAGGGCAAATAATGCCTGCAGAAATTATTGCAGTATGCGTTATATGTGCGCTTATAGGTGCTTTTTTGACCTATATTATAGTGAATGCTCTTATTGCAACTAGGAAAAGGG
>JAZSKG010000280.1:0-3629 GCA_045534735.1 Candidatus Stercoripulliclostridium sp. | reverse complement strand
GGTTGATCTTGGGTTGAATAAGAAAGAAATGCAATGAGCTGAATGATGGGGGTAAGTTGAACAGCTTTTGCAGGTTGTGCTACGGAAGTGGTTTCTTGTTCTTCAGTAGCAGCAGCGGTAGCGATTTGGTTTTTCTTTTCGCTCTTTTTTGACATTTTTCAATCCTCCTGAAAGAAATTTTTTTATTTTTAAGTTTTGCAACTTTGTTGCTTAAATTGGATTAAATACTAATCTTCGTAGTATTCTTCGTCGTCATATTGTGCTAGAGGTTGCATTTGTGAGCTGTAAGGTATAATTGGTATAGGTTGTACTACAGGGGTCAACTGAATGAAATCAGCAGGCCTAGCAACAGGCACAGGAGCACAGTTGTTCATTACACGGAAGGTAACTCTGGGCTTAGCCTTTTTTTGTGCTGCCATTGCAAGGGCTTCTTGTTCTGCTTTCTTGCTCTTTCTTGACATTGTAAATTCCTCCTACTAATCTATTTGACTTATTTATCGAATATGCTGTAAGGTACTTTCTTTCTTGCAAAGAATGAAAGGATAAGTATTACTATAGGAATAATAAGGATAATAAGTAATCCGTATCCTGCTACCATGGTTAGAGGTTGAGCAGTTGTTTCGGGATCAATGGCCGTTGCGGGTGCGCCGTTTAATGCGCCGGTCATGAATGCTACTATTTGAGAGAAGTCTAATACGCTTGTTGCAGTACCGTCTTCTAGTAGCATAGGATTACCCATATAGTTACCCATTGCTGCAAGTCCTGCTATAAGTGCGAATACGCCACCTAATAACATTATGATACTCATTAGACCGAAGCCTTTGTAGATTCTTCTTCCGGTTAGGCTTAGTGCTGCAATTATTATAATGATTAAAGCAAATACTGCGCCAGCCACTAAAACGATTGGGAAGTAGGTCCATGCAAGGGCTGCTATTTGAGTCATGCCGTCTGCTTCACGTGCTTCGTCGGATATAACTGCGGTGCTTACTTGGGGAGGGAAGGTAACTACTTCTTCCTCTTCTTCTGCACCCTCTTCGGATTCTTCGCCTTCGGTAACTTCACCCTCGGTTACTTCTTCCTCTTCTTCCTCGCCTGCTGCTTCTGCTACGATATCGTCACCCTCGGTTTCTTCACCTTCGGTTTCCTCTTCAGATGCGCTTTCGGGAGCAAGTTGTTCTAAAGTTCCTTCGTAGAAAGCGGAAAGGCTATTGCCGTCTTCATCAGTTCCCATATCTACACCC
Source organism: Candidatus Stercoripulliclostridium sp. (assembly GCA_045534735.1). Taxonomy (GTDB): domain Bacteria; phylum Bacillota; class Clostridia; order Christensenellales; family DTU072; genus Stercoripulliclostridium_A. The sequence continues at coordinate 2,388 of JAZSKG010000280.1, read as the reverse complement.
AATACTTCCTTAAGAGCACCAAAGATGGGATCTATGAATGAAACGTAAGCCGACTTATCAACGTATTCCTCAACTATTGCGTTACCATCTTCATCCAACTCGCCGGTCTCAACGTCAATGCGTTCATCAAGAGGAGTGAGGTCGGGTTGAATTAGGAAAGAGGTGTACTCGGGCAAAATTCCCAAATAGTTAAGTGCAAAAACGCCCACCCAAACAAGTGCGAGAAGCATAATTACCAAACATACTCCCCTACGCATAATGAAGAAATACTCTCTTTCTCTACGTCTGTTCTTTTTAACGGGAACGGGTTTTTCCTTCTTTTTGGGTTGCGCGGGTTTTGCTTGAGGTCTACGTGCACCGGCAGGCATTCCTGCATTGTAGTGAACGGGGAAAGGGTTAGCGTATTGAGCGCCACCCATAATGGGACGTGGTGCAACACCGGGGCGCTTAGCGCCTACAGGAGCAACTTTAGATTGTTGTTTTTTTGCTGCCATATTCCCTCCATGAGTTCTAATTTATAATTATAAATTACGCAATTATAAATAGTACTATTAGTTTACCATACTACTAGAGATATTTCAAGCCCTTTTGAAAAATTTTTTTGCCAAATTTTCACATAGTTTACACAAAAAAAAGGCGCAAACTAAATTGCGCCTTAAATTAGGTACTTTTCAAAAATTCTCAAACTAAAAGAGGAGCGATTCTATTCGTAATCTTCGTCTTCAAAGCCATCATCATACATTGCAAGGGGTTGCAATTGAGTGCTGTAAGGTACTAGTGGGATAGGTTGAACGATGGGAGTAAGTTGAATATACTCTGCGGGTTTTGCTACGGGTACTATACCATTGCTAACTTTCTTCCAACTTGCACTGCGACCTTTTTTTGCTTGAGCGGCTCTTGCTGCTGCTTCTTGCTTTGCTCTTGCTTCTGCTTCTCTCTTCTTTTTACCGAACATAGTTATTCTCCTTTATTGTATATCTTTCTTGCTACGGAAGGCACAAAGGCTAGCAACCAACGCAAGTAGCGATAATATCGTCATTATTAGGTATCCATAACCCACTTGCAAAGGTGCCGCAATGGTCATGGGATTTAAATATGCCATGATGTATTGCCCTTGTAGGCTACTACACCAAGCATAACCACATGCTATACCAAGCACGGTAGAAACCAACATAAGTACAGCGCTTAATACGAAGTGTTTTCTTCTTCTATTGGTGCAAATAGCAACAAATGCACGAATGAAGAAAACTATTGCAAGCACAATACTGAACACCAATAAAATGGGCATTGCATAATATGCTAGCATATTAGGGATTTGTAATAAACTTCCCGAAACCCCTATTGCATCTTGGTAAAATTGGTATTCACCTTCTATCGCATCGCCTGCACAAGCCTTTACAAAACTCATAATTATGTCGTCTAAACCGATATTGGTGACGACGTAATCATATTCAAAGTTGCCACTTTCTACGTCTTCGGGAGCAACGTTTTCGGGAATAACTTCCTCCACTTTAGTAAACATATTAAAGTAGGAGTTGTAATCCTCTAATGCCGGAAGTTGTAAAAAACTTAATGCGCCAACGGCTACGAATAAAAGAGTAAATAGCATTATTAGGAATACCATAAAGCCACGTCTTGCTCTCTTTACAACGCCATTAGTACGTTGCACGAGTACGGTGTCTTTTTTTACCCTTCTACCTTGTGTTTCATTTGCTACTTTAACTTCTGATAAATCAAAATAATTCTTCTCTATCGGAGTTAAATTTTGACTGGGTTTAGGAGCATTTTTAGCCATGCGCTCCTCATGATAGGTTTTATAGGTCGGCGTAGAAAGGTTGCGCTGTGTAATCAATGATTTATTTTTACGGCTTGCCATGTCTACACCTCCACTAGTTTGTCTCTGTCGCGCACGCATAACGCGCCGAGACAATATTATTAACTATTTTTCAGCCTTAACCTTTTTAATTCTAGGAGAACATGCAGATATTATCAAATAAATAACTGCAGGAACACAAGCAATTGCTACTAATGCAATATCAAACATTTCCTTTGCTCCACCTATGAAGTAGAGAACGGCACCTACGATATAAAGAATAGGTACTATCCAACCTCTACAACCGGACTTGCCGGAAACTCTGGTGCAAGAATGTATGAATCCTATAAGTGCCATTACTACGCCAACTACTGCACCGGCTAGTAACATAACGTTACCGGTAATATTTCCACCGGTTACGAGAGTATATGCGTTGAATGCTGCAACAGCGAGCATAACTATTGCTAGAATTAAGGTTCCTACGCCAAGGCTCTTAACCTTTTTGATCTTTTGGTCTAATTCGCAGTTAACAGGTTCTTCGTCTGCAACAAGGCCTTCTCTCTTTCTAACTTCTA
>JAZSKG010000206.1:0-4632 GCA_045534735.1 Candidatus Stercoripulliclostridium sp. | reverse complement strand
ATATTGTGGCAATAATCCAGTTTCCAATACTCAACGCCCCAACTAGCGAAGGTATATGCATCAACGTATTCGTGACCTTGAGAGCCGGGGAAGTGTTGGCAAGTTATGGGGCCGTTACAACTATATATGCCGAGTTTTAGTCCAAGAGCATTTACCTTTTCCGTAAGGGCTTTAATGCCACTTGGGAAGGTTACGGGGTCGCTAACCAGTTCGCCCTTTATGTTTCTTGCTTTAGCCTCCCAGCAATCGTCCAAGTTGAAGTAGTTATATCCTGCTTCCAAAAGTCCGTTGTCAACCATGGCTTTGGCCATTTCATAGAGCATGTTTTCATTTATCTTCTCTTTAAAAACGTTCCAAGAATTCCAACCCATGGGTGGAGTTTTTGCTAGTCCGTTTTCAAAAGTGGTTTGGTTGTAAAGAGTAGGAATCTTTTTTTCCGTTGGTGTAACCAAACTTCTTGCGTAACAGATGGGGCATGCGCCGTTTCTCTTTCTCATTTTTATGCTCTCCTTTTAGGAATTGATTTCTATTATTGTTGCGTTTAATAAACTAATATTGCTACTTAGATTTTTGTTTATTACTTTTAGCGCGCCGGGACCTTTATTTATTAACTCTATTACCTTTCCTTCTTGCCAAACGCAGTCTATGACGTATCCACCAACCAAACGTAGTCCCTCTATCTTGCCGTCTTTAAGATAATCGGGTAGGGCAGGTAGCAACTCTATGGTATCTCCCTCTATTTGACAAAGTGCTTCATTTATGCCGTGAGTAAAGCCGAAGTTTCCGTCTATCTGGAAGTAATTTGGCGCATGTCTATCAAATAGATTTTTAAAAATTGATTTACTAAGTACGCGAGAGATAACCAGTTTTACACTCTCTTTTTCACGCAAACGTGCAGAAATGGCAAGCGCCCAGGCACCACTCCAACCATAGTATTGTTTTACGTTATATATGCGAGTGTGCATTAGCCTTCTTACCCATTCGCGCTCTTCTTCATTGGAATAGTAACCAATTGCTCTAGCGGGATGGAATGCGTAAAGAGGGGAGAAGTGACGGTGTCCCATTTCAGGTGTTGGATAATACTTGGACCATTCTACAATGCCGTCTATATCTTCTTGGAAGGGGTATAGGTTAGATAATACTTCCTCTACTTTTTCACGTTTTTCTCCCTCTTTAAAGTAGTCAAGGTAGTTTTGTAGGCTTTGTTTAACAATTCCCAATTCAAAGGATGATGCATAGTCAAGGAAGCAACTCTTTCCATTCTTTAGGAAGGAGTTTTCCGGACTGGCAGAGGGGCAAGTTACGTAGAAACCATCGTGAACGACTAGGTAATCCAAAATGAAATCCACGTTTGCTTTTAGAATTTCTTCTATTTTTTCCCTATATTCCTCAATCTCACCGTAACGGAAATGCTCGTATATTTCATTTGCATACCAAGCGCCACAAAGAGGGGCATACATGTATTGGGGATTACCCTTTACGGGAGAGGTTTTGCGCCAAATATCGGTGTTGTGGTTTGAGGTAAAACCGCTTGCACCATAGTTGGTTTTCGCCGTTAGTTTTCCACGTTTTGAAAGTTCATAGACCATATCAAAGTATGGTGCGAGGCACTCGTGGAGTCCCACTTGAGAGGTGGGCCAGTAGTTCATTTGAGAATTGATATTTGAAGTGTAATTTGACGACCAGGGGGGACGGATGTTATCGTTCCAAATACCTTGAAGATTGAGGGCTTGTCCACCCTTTCTAGAGCCTGATATGGTCAAATATTTTCCGTAGTTATAGAAAAGAGAAACCAACTCGGGCGTTATTTTACCTAGTTTTGCTTTGTAGAAAAGAGGCTCGGTGAATTGTCCGTTGTCACTGGCAATTGACAAAGATTGGCGATTAAAAAGGTTGCTAAAATCTTTTTCATGCTCCTCTTTTATAGCGTCAAAATCAAATGAAAGTGAGTTGAGGATAGAGTAGCACTTTTCTATTGCGTATTCCTCGTGCGTTTCGGGGAATTGATCGTAGGAAATAAAACCGGTAGCCGTAGTTGCGTATATTACTAATTCGGTGGCATTTTCAACTTGATAGCCCTTTTGGGAGGCTTTAGTAATTCCGTTAGATATAACGCGAGCAACTAAAGCAAAGGACATACCTTTGTTTTCTTCGTATTGGACTGCGTTTGGCATTGGTCCAAGATAAGAGGGGGCAACGTGGTCGGGGGCTCTGCCGGAAAGAATTACGTCACTTGTGTATTTTGTAGAACTTACTGGTATTTTGGAAGTTGCTGTAATGAAGGCAGAAAAGGATAGATCGGAAACTATTCTATATACGAATACCTTTTTAGGATAAGAACAAAAAGCCTCTCTTTTTTGCCCTAATGATGAAATGGAAATGGCTCCATTTTCAAGATCCAGTTCTCTATAATAATTTTTGGATTTGAGTCCCTTAAATTCTATGTTTAGTTCCCCAAGAGGAAGATAACCCTCACTATAGTCGCCGTCTAGTTTTTCTTCAACCAAGCGATCGGCAAGGTGGTTTTCACCTTTAAATATAAGTTCCCTTGCCTCGTTAAGATGTTCTAGACTGCTTTTATTGTCGTGGTTTTTGGGGTATCCCGACCAAAAAGAAGAATCGTTAAAGGCAATGCGCTCCTTTTTTATGGCACCGTAAACCATGGCACCCGTAATGCCGTTTCCAAGAGGGAGTGCATCAATCCACTTTTTTGCTGGTCTTTTGTATCTAAGGAATTTCATCATGTTATTTCTTGTTTATTTCGCGCATTAAACGATCAAAATCGTCGTGTTTTAAGTAACTTTCCAGAGAGGTCGCAACCTCTTCAAAAAGTGCATTAAAGGTTTTTAAATCCTCTGCTTTTATGTTGCTTAAAACGTAGTCGGCAAGGTTATAGGCAACATCTCGGCCTATACCAACCCTAATTCTTTTAAACTTATCGGAACCTAAGCATTCTACTATGCTTCTCATTCCGTTGTGAGTGCCGGCACTTCCCGAGGCTCTTGCTCTAATGGAGAAACGATCTATATCTATATCGTCGTAAATAACGACCAAGTCTTCTATTTTTGCCGAGTATTTTTGTATTAGGCTTTTAACCGATTGACCACTAAGATTCATGTAGGTTATGGGTTTAGCAAAAACAACCTTTTCGGAGTTTCGGGAGAAGGTGCAAGTTAGCGCTTGACATTCTGCCTTTTTGATACTTTTGCCCATTTTTTCTGCAAGAGCATCAAGGGCTTTGAAACCCATGTTATGAAAGGTGTTTTCGTATTCTTTACCGGGATTGCCCAGACCGACTATAATTTTCATAATTTATTCCTTTTTTTCCTAAAGTAATTGGTTAATATGGAAGCACATTCTTCTTCAAGTATGCCACCTTCTACCGTAAGGCGATGGTTAAATCGTGAATCGGTAGGGAGGTTATAAAGGCTACCACAACAGCCTGCTTTTTTGTCGTGGGCGCCGTAATATACTGCGCGCAGTCTACTATTGATGAGGGCTCCGGCGCACATAGCACAAGGCTCCAGTGTTACGTACATATCGCAATCTTCCAGCCACCAATTATTAACTTTTTTAGTTGCTTTTTCTATTGCTTCAATTTCTGCGTGCCTTGTCGCTTGGTTTTTGCTTTCTTTTTTGTTATGGGCGCGTGCGATAACTTTGCCGTCCTTAACGATAATAGCACCAATGGGTACTTCGTCTATTTTTTCGGCTTTTTGTGCCTCTTTGAGGGCGAGGCGCATGTATTGTATTTTGTCCATAACCTTTTTGCTATCTCCGCGTATAAAGTGATAATTCCTTTATGTTTTTGTTTTATGATGTTTAGGTACTCAAGCCCTATGGGGTGAGTTAGGGTGTCGCTTCCGACTTCTATGGTTAAACCTAGTCTTCCTGTGGTAAGGGTAAAATAGTCCTTTATTCCACCGGTTGAGTGTGGGGTGCGCTTTAGTGCATATCCTAAGCGATTTGCAACGAGTTTTGCTTCCCCTTGGTATTTAACGTTTTTATCAAACCCGTAGTATACTTCCTCTCCTTTGGAGTGATAACATACGACGAGCGCGTAGTTCCCTTTTTCCAAAACCTTCTTTATGAAAAGGGTTTCCATTTCACTAAATGGGTGAGGTCCCAAGTAATTTTCGGGAGAAGGATAGCATATATTGCTCTTTCCTTGACCCCAACGTGCATCACAATTAACGTTAAGGTCTACGCCTCTTGCGTTTGCTTTCCACAAACTAAAGTCAAGGCTATGGTTATTTATTCTTGAAAGAAGGGTGCGATCGCGTAGGGTAAGCGCGAGTCCGTTTAATCCTTCTAAAGAAAGCCTAACTCCGTCGGGGTTTAGCATTGGTATTACGTCTACGGGATAATCTCCAACGTATTCTTTAAAAAGGTCGCGTAAGAGGTACGACGTAACGTATTCTCTTGCGTGAGTGCCACCAACTAATAGTACGCCACCGGGCGAGGAGTTTCCTTTGTGGGAAAGGGGTATCTTCTCTCCGAGAGTTGAGGTGCCGACGTCAATACAAGTGCCACCCATTTGTTCTAAACTTTCCAAAAATTCCTTTACTTGCATATTAAAAAATATGCAGTTTTGGTTTATTTATGGTAGTTGGTTTTGTGAATTATGGTGTT
>JAZSKG010000217.1:0-13810 GCA_045534735.1 Candidatus Stercoripulliclostridium sp. | reverse complement strand
AGTCTTCCACGCGAATAAAGTGGAGTACGTAGATTCCAGTATCTCCCAGTACGTAGTTCACCATAAGTTGACTTGTTCCACTGGGCTTACCGGTACCTAGGTTTAAAGTCTCGGGGTCCACACCGGAGAAGATTACTTCTGCAGTATAGAACACGTCGGTATTGTTGTAGAGAGTTGCTAGTTTTTCAAGAACCTCTCTTACTTCCCCTTGAGAAGTGATTACTAGATCGTTTTCACCATCAAACTTGGTGTTTGCGTGATAGTTATAATTTCCGGTTGATACGGGATATGCTGAACCCTCTTTTTCTATGTGGGTAGTTGCAATACTTGCATCACTTACCATAAAGTATCTATGAGTTAAAGATTCAAACGTACCCAAAGGATTAATGGTCAAGATACTATCGTTGTTAGTTACGTCTAAAGTATACCATAGATCGTCTAGATGGACTTTACTCCAAGCGTGTCCTACTTCGGTATATGAACCATTCTCTTGGAAAGTTCTAAGTTTTCCAGAAATGCGAATAGCCTCTATGCCTTCTATTCTGCACATCAAGGTAAATGCCTTAGTGATACCATCACAAACGGCTTTTCCGTCTTCAAATACACCTTCAAGGTAGAAGCCACGATAATGACTTACTTCCTTTTTTTCCGGGCCAGTGCTCATGTTCAAAAGTGCAGTATCATATGTATTTGTGAGAACGATATAGTCGTTAATCGCAGTTATCTTCTCAAAATCATTCATTTCATCATTAATGATTTGAGTTAGTGCATTGCGTGCAATATTGTAGCAATTTTCTGCCGAAGTATTCTTCTTTCCAAATACGGGCTTATAACCATGCTCTACTGCATAAACAAGTTGTTCGGAGTTGTATACAACGTATTCAGGAGCACTATCTATTGCAAATTCATGCTCTGCGCCGTTGGTGCTCATTCCCATGAGACCTTTGCTTTGGGTTTGTAGTTTTCCACCATCAGTCGTTACGCTTGCCAAGGGCTCTTTTGCGTTACCCTCTTTATCAATTAGTGAGAACTTAAAGGTAACTTCTCGTTTAGGGTAACTATAAGAAATAGAAGTTGAATTGGTGCTTAAACTCTTTAGTGAAACGTCACCGGGTACGTCATCAAATACACCACCATCGTTTATAAGAGCAGAAATAAAATTCTCTTCATTACCATCGTAAACGTTTTCGCTAATGGTCAACGTAATCGGTATGGTATAAAGCCAACCATATGTATAGAAAGCACGTCCTTCTTCAACGGTATCAATGTAATCGTCTGCAAAAATGCCGTTTGCTTCTACGTATTTACCATCGCTTAGAGCGTTCTCTTCTTCAATGGTTAAATGAGTATATATGCTTTGTGCCTCATTAAAGTTCGTACTGTTAAGTAGGCTTAGGTCTGCGCCGAAATCAAAGTAGATTTTTGATGTTGCACCTTCAAATGCTCCCGCCTCTATGGTCGTAATGCTAGATGGGATTACTATAGCATTCTTATTTGAATTCCTAAATGCATTTTCTCCTATGGTCGTTACGGTTAGTCCACTCCAATTAGAAGGAATATGTATGATAGCACTGGACGCAGACTTAACGCCTGTAACCTTAACTTCCGTTTCGGAAATTTCTTCATAGTTCAGTTGATCTAGACCTTCGTCACTCCAACCTGCATATAGTTTGGTGCCGTCTTCTAATTTTGCGTTTTGGAATTCGCCGTTAACACATACTACTTCACCATCGCAGGCTTCGGTTTCATACCAACCAATGAATAAGTATCCCGATCTTCTGGGAGGAATATATGAGAACGTGCTACCATAGTTAAAGGTAATTTTAACGGCTGAATCGTCGTGATCCATGTAATGACGATAGAAGTAAATATCTCTCTCTTCGCCCAGCCACTTTGCAACAAGACTTAGGTTTTCTTTTACTGCAAAAGTATAGGTAGTAGAATCTGCAACCTTATCTTCTCCATCAAACCAGCCTATAAAATCATAGTTTTCATCAAGAGTAGTAGCAGTTACGGTAACTTCATCATTGTAATCTGCGCCTTCAACAGCACCCTCAACTTTACCTGCTTCAGCATTATTGGAACTTACTTCTACGTCGTAAACTTCGGCTTCCCACCTAGCATACAAAGTCTTGCTGATACCATTATAGAAATAAACTATACCATCTGCCTCTGTGATTTTCTCTCCACCTGCTTTAGAATCGTACCAACCTACGAACGCAAAACCGGCCTTTGTAGGAATGGGAAGGACTTGTTCATCGTTGTGAACGCCCTTTTGTATGGTTACTTCGGTTTCTGAAAGTTCATTACCTCCATTAACGTCCAAGGTGAAAGTTACCACGTTACTTCCAAGTGGAATCCATTGGTGGTAAAGACGTATATCCTTTGTAATGGGATGTGAATCTAAATAGTCTTGATCAAAATAAACAGTACAATCGGAATCAACGTACCATCCGTCAAAAGTATAACCCTCTTTCGTGGGATTTTGGGGTAGAGTTACAACACCATTTACAATTGGTGCAGAAGGAATAGACGTTCCAACAAAGATAACCTTGTATTCTTCATCATCCCCACCTGAGCCACCAAATAGGTCACAACCTGTTAATACTAGTACTAGAGTTAAGCAAAGTGCGATACCTAAAATAACAGCATTCTTTTTCATTTTTAATCTCCCTCTCTCTTAATGGCACCATTTTAGCATAATAATGCTAAATAGTCAATACCACAGTAAATAAAAAGCGCACCCTCGTGGATGCGCCGTTTTCACGTTAACTTAACTCAAACATTCCGTTGTAGAGTTGGTAATACTTACCTTTCTTTTCAAGAAGTTGTTCGTGATTGCCCCTCTCAATTATTTCTCCTTGCTCTATTACCATAATAGCATTAGAGTTTCTAACAGTTGAGAGCCTATGTGCTATTACGAACACCGTTCTACCCTCCATTAGTTTGTCCATACCCTGTTCAATAAGCGCTTCGGTACGAGTATCTATTGAACTGGTTGCTTCGTCTAGAATTAGTACCGGAGGGTCTGCTACTGCAGCACGCGCTATGGCAAGCAGTTGTCTTTGTCCCTGTGAAAGGTTAGAACCATCTGCATTTATAATCGTATCGTATCCTTCCGGCATAAGCATAATAAAGGAATGTGCGTTTGCCAGTTTTGCAGCCTCTATTATTTGTTCTTCCGTTGCGTTCAGGTTACCATAACGAATATTTTCGCGCACCGTTCCCGTAAATAAGTGGGTGTCTTGTAGTACCATAGCAAGAGATCTGCGCAAGTCGTCTTTCTTTATCTTATTTATGTTTATTCCGTCATACCTAATCTTACCATCCGGCACGTCGTAAAACCTGTTTATAAGGTTGGTTATGGTAGTCTTACCGGCACCGGTTGAACCAACCAATGCTATCTTTTGACCGGGTTTAGCATACAAGGAAACGTCTTTTAGAACCGTCTTGTTTTCTTCGTATCCAAAGGTTACGTTTTCAAATTCTACGGCACCCTTTAGTTCAACGTAAGTAGTAGTTCCATCGGCTTTGTGGAAGTGCTTCCAAGCCCATCTACCGGTTCTTTCTTCACATTCGGTTATAACTCCGTTTTCATCTATCTTTGCATTAACTAGAGTTACGTAACCCTCATCGGTTTCAGGTTCCTCTTCCATAAGAGCAAATATTCTTTCTGCACCTGCTAATGCACTCAATATACCATTAAATTGTTGGGATATTTGAGTGAGGGGCATGGAAAATTGTCTAGAAAGGGTTAGGAATGGTATTAAGGTTGCAACGCCATCTATTCTTCCGTTTATTACCATTACTGCGCCGGCAACGGCAGTAACAACGTAATTGACGTAACTTAGATTTCCCATTATGGGCATTAGAATATGAGCAAAGGTTTGGGCACTGGTTGCAGTTTTACAATGCTCGTCGTTGAGTTTTGCAAAGCCTTCCTTTACTTTCTCTTCTCTACAGAAAACTTGTACAACCTTTTGTCCACTAATGTACTCTTCAATGTATCCGTTAACGCTTGCAATAGAGGCTTGTTGCTTAATAAAATATTTGGAGCCTTTGCTTCCCAGTATGGTTACGGCAAGAAGCATAAAGATTAAGGTTACTATTACGAATACGGTTAGAAGTGGGCTAAATACCAACATTAACGTAAACGCGCCTACTATAGTAAGAGATGAATTGATGATGGATGGAATGCCATTAGATATCATTTCTCTTAATGCATCTACGTCGGTTGTGTATCTTGCCATTATCTCGCCGTTTGTGCGAGTATCAAAGTACTTAATGGGAAGTTTTTGCATCTTCTCAAACATATCTTCACGGAATTTTCTTAAAGTTCCCGTTTGAACGTTGAGGACTAGTCTACTGCTTAGAACGGTACAAACTATACCTAAAAGGTATACGCCTATAATTATACCAACTTGGCCGGCAAGCCTTGCAAGCGTTTCTTCAATAGATGCAACTTGAGGATTATAAGTTTCAATTATCTCTAATGCCCCTTGGAGTATATAGGTACCACAAATGTTCGCACCTACGGAACCTATGGTTGCAAAAACGACTATGAGTAGTTGCCACTTGTACGCGCCAAGATAGTCAAATATCTTCTTAAAGGTTTTAAAGGGGTTCTTCGGTTTTTCTATCTTACCTATTCTTGGTCTTGCCATATTACTCCACCCCCTTTTGTTGAGATAAGCAAACTTCACGATATATATCGGAAGTTTCATATAATTCTTTATGTTTACCGACTGCTACTATTTCACCCTTATCCATTACGATTATTTTATCACAATCGCTAATGGAGGAAATACGTTGAGCAATAATAATTACGGTAGTATCCTTTAGTTCCTCACGGAATGCGCGCCTAATACGAGCGTCAGTTGCAGTATCTACAGCAGAGGTTGAATCGTCCAAAATCATTATTTTGGGTTTCTTGATTAGTGCCCTTGCGATACACAAACGTTGCTTTTGTCCACCGGATACGTTTACACCGCCTTGTCCTAAATCAGTTTCATATCCCATGGGGAAACCGGTTACGAAATCATGGGCTTGCGCAACTTTACATGCAGAAATTATTTCTTCATCCGTTGCGTTTTCGTTACCCCATTTAAGGTTTTCCTTTATGGTACCGCTAAAGAGAACGTTCTTTTGTAACACCATGGCTACACTATCACGCAAGGTATGAATCTTGTAGTCGCGTATATCTCTGCCCCCAACCTTAACGGAACCGGTTGCTACGTCGTATAGTCTAGGAATAAGTTGAACTAAACTTGACTTAGACGAGCCCGTACCACCTATAATACCAACCGTTTCTCCGGCCCTAATTTCTAGGTTTATATTCTTAAGTACGTATTTATCTTCACCGGGCGTATAACCAAAATTTACGTTTTCAAAAGAAATAGAACTATCGGCGACTTCTAAAGTGGCATCTGCGTGATCATCATTTATGTCTGCATACTCGGAAAGCACTTCTGATGCACGAGCGGCAGATTGCATACTCATAAAGATATTAACGAAGGTAATGGCAACCATTAGAAGGGACATCAAAATTTGGTTGTTGTAGGAAATAAAGGTATTTAATTCCCCTAACGTCATTCCGGTGTGGCTTAGTACCATGTTTCCACCGAACCAAACTACGCAAACCATACAGATATACATGCAAAGTTGAACCATAGGTTGGCTGTATACCATTACTTTTTCCGCTTTTATTTGGGCTTGTTGTATATCTGCCGCCGTCCTACGGAAGGCTTCGGTTTCATGGTCCTCTCTTACAAATGCTTTTACAACTCTAATTGCTCTTAGGTTTTCTTGTAATCTACTATTCATTCCGTCAAACTTTTTGAACATCTTGCCAAAAAGAGGGAATACTATCATACCTACAACCCCTATTGCTATTATCATTATTGGGGCAATAGCAACGAAAATTAAACTCAATTTCCAATTGATTTTTACCGACATTGATATGCTGAATAAAAACATCATGGGTGACCTAAATGCCACGCGCACAAGCATCATAAACGCATTTTGAATAAAGTTAACGTCGGTAGTAAGTCTGGTAATAAGTGAACCTTGTGAAAATTTATCTACGTTACGGAAACTAAAACTTTGTACTGCATCAAAAAGTTTTTTGCGTAGATTTTTACCAAATCCCTGTGACGCTACTGCGGCAAAACGAGCCGATAATGCACCCGTTAGTAATGCACCGAAGGCAAGTGCTAGCATTATGCCACCTTGTGTCCATACGACTTCCATATTGGGAGTACCGTTACCAATACCTTCGTCTATAAGTTTTTGCATTACCATAGGTATAAAAACTTCTAGAATAACCTCCATGATTATAAAAATGGGAGCAAGGATCGTTGGTAAGCCATATCCTTTTATGCATGAAAAGAACTCTTTGAAAGATATCTTCTTAAAATCTATCTTAAAAGGTTCTTCATCCTTATTTCTTTTTTTAGTTATTTCTTTCGCCATTTGATTCCTCTAAAATTTATACTCGTTTCCTTTTAACATTGGAAAATTAAATTTGAATTAATTTTCATTCGCCTTTTATTCTATTTAAAAATTCGTCTGCTTTTGCCATTATTGCAGGGGTACCTTTCATAAAAGGTAAAAGATGGGAGCAATGTCCGTCTCCACGCGCTCTGGCAATAAAATAGTCGTATTCTACCGATGCTTTCTCCAGTGCTAATAGCATTTCTTCAATTTGTCCACCACAGAAACTATCGTTTTGAGCAGCAATTATTAGACACTCACACCAATCACTATTAACGTTCTTTAAAATATTAACGTCTTCGTCTCTAAATGGGAACTCGCTCGGAATTTGATTGTCACGATAGTGAGTGCCAAATACACAGTTTGTAATATCTACGCTAATATCAAAAGGCGTAGGTGCCGTAAAGCACTTGATTACGTCAAAGGGGGCACAGAACGTCATTAGACCACGAGGCTTAACTCCTTTATATTCTGGAAGGGAAAGGGCCTTTCGCAACTCTTTTGAGTAAATTGCTGATACCAAATGAGCAGCATAATATCCACCGGCAGAATCTCCCGTGATAACTATTTTATTTAAATCTAAATCATAAATATCTTTAAGTGCGTTAACGTAGTTTAGAGCAAGAATACTATCTTCCGTTGCTGCGGGGAAGGTGCCGTATGGAGCCAAACGATAGTCTATGTTAACTACAAACCAACCCATAGAAGCAAAACGCTTTGCAAAGCCGGAACGATACTGCTTTCCACCACGAACAAATCCACCACCATGTATGTTAAATAGAACGGGATATGGTCCGTCTTTTTCCTTAGGACAATAGTAAACGTCAAACTTATTGTCTAGTTTGTGAGCCATGGAATAACGTAAATTTCTTTCAACAATAACACCGGGATAGCGTTTATAATTACGCAGAGGATGATTAAAAATGTCACTCAACTTAAAAAAGGCTCTGGATATATGCATAACTTTGCTCCTTTTAATTGTTCGTTCTTTCATATTTTACTATACGCGCGCCCGAATTGTCAATTTTTGTTATAAATTATACTCTATTAATGTGCTAAATTTTATAACACACTAAGTGTGATTTTGTCTTTTTTTGCTCTTTGTGAGGAAATAGGCACCCGACGTTAAAAACAGGCTAAATAGCACCAATTTCGCATTTTTCTTACCTTTAAAAAATATTACTCAAAAATTGTTAAATTTTATGCGAAAAACAATTATCACTTTTTATATCAAAATGGGAACCCTAAGTGCTAAATAACATCATAAATATGCCCACCTTATATCTAAACTTGATTTTTGGTTAGCAAAATCCACCATTTTCTTGTGGATAACCCCGCGTAAATGTGGATAACTTTCCTTACAATTGTGGATAACTACCCCCTTTTTCACACCGGGTTTGCGAATTTTGTCGGTTTTTGGTCTATTTGTCCCCATTTTAATGCATAATTGACCTCTTAAAAATTCTTTAATACACTTTTTGTCGGTTTTTAACGATTTTTGTGGGTGGTCTGTTTAATTGATTTAAAACCCACTAATACGTGAAACATTGACTATTGATTTTTTTAACAATTAGATGTATAATGCAATACGTTAAAGGAGAATGCCTTATGTTAGAAATCATTGGTTATACTATTTTAGGTCTTGTTGTTGCTCTAATTGCTTTTATGGTAATTAGAACGTTACTAACTAAGAAGCCGAAACTTGAAGATCGCAACTACGTTCCACACGAAGTTGACTTGGAAAGAGTTACGGAGCACTTAGTCGGTGCCGTACAAATCCCTACCGTCACCCTAGAAAACAACGACGTTGACGGATCTATTTTCTATGAATACCAAAAGTTTCTAGAAAAGAGTTACCCTCACATTATGAGGTTTGCAGAAAAGAAAAACATAAATAAATATGCCGTTATTTATACCGTTAAAGGTAGTGATGAGAGTTTGCTCCCCTGCGCAATTCTCGCTCACCAAGACGTAGTTCCGGCTCCCGAAGAAGGCTGGGAAGTTCCCCCTTTTAGTGGTATAGTGAAAGACGGATACGTTTATGGTAGAGGCTCACAAGATATGAAATCTCAAATGATAGTTGCTTTAGAAGGACTAGAACTATTGCTTGAGGACGGCCGTTATCCCAAGCGTACCATAATGTTCTGCTTTGGACATGATGAAGAACTACGTGGTACTTACGGCGCACTTGAGATTAGCAAATATCTTGAAAGCCAAGGCGTTAAACTAGAGTACGTTTTAGATGAAGGTGGTACTATTTTAGACGGTAAAATTCTAGGTATAGATAATAAAGTTGCTCTCATCGGAACTTGTGAAAAAGGCTATGCCGACTATATTTTAGAGGTTGAAAAAGATGGTGGACATAGTTCTGCTCCGGATAGAAGAACTTCCGTTGGTTTACTTAGTGAAGCCATGTACAAAATAGAAAAGCACAAGAGAAAGGCTTATTGGACGCAACCCACCAAAGATATGTTTAAAACCATTGCTCCCCACATGAACTTCGGATTTAAACTTGCTCTTGTAAATCGTGATATACTATCACCCATTCTTAAACTTGTATTAACGCTTGTAAGCCCCTTTACCAACGGACTTATGCGTACTACTCTTGCTCCCACTCAAACTAAAGGCGCACACACTCCTAACACTCTTGCACCCGTTGCTACCGGCACCGTAAACAGTCGTATAAACACGGGTGAAACCGTAGAAGAGGTAAAAGATTATATACAAAAAATTGCCGGCAAACACGTCAAAATTTCCATGTTAGAAGGCTCCATTGATCCCAGCCCCGTTAGCGATATTAACACCAAGGCTTTCAAAGATTTACAACAAACTATTGGTGAGGTATTCGGCGGATACGTTGCAGCCCCCTATCCTTTCATTGCCGCTTCAGATGCTAAACATTATTATAATCTAACTAACTGCGTATATCGTTTTACCCCCTTTGAAAAGACTATAGAAGATGGTCAAAGAATACACGGAATTAACGAGCGCCAAAGCGTTGAAAGTTTAGTATTAGGCACAAGATTTTTCCTTCGTCTCTACGAAAATACATGCTTCTAATTAGACAAAATTCCAATTGTGATTTTTAGTTATCCACACCACAATATGTAGTTTGAAAAAGCCCCTCACTAAAAAATTAGTTGGGGCTTTTCATTTTATTTTGCCACAATTATTTTTTATTGTGCTATAATTTAGACCTACACTTTTGGAAGGAAGAAAAATGAACGACGAAAGCACTAACAATAAACTCTTAGTTTTGTTCATCTTAGAGAAATTTGAAATGCCCATTGCAGAGGAACTTTTCCTCTCGCTTTGTTCTGTTGACAATACTTGGATGCCATATCTTTACTGCAAACAAGTAATCAATGAATTAACCACTAGTGCATTCATAAGCAAGACAAATATTCCAGGCTCCAACAGCCCCCTACTAAGCATTACTACCGATGGTAGAAATTGTTTGGCTTACTTTTATAAGGATATTCCTTTGTCTCTACAAAATGAAATTAAAGACTTTCTAAAGGAAAATCGCTTACACTACAGAAAACGTCAAGAATTCATTTCCGATTTCTTCCGTAACGACGATGGCTCATTTACCGTTTCACTTAAAATTCAAGATATGACCAAAGTAATCCTTGATTTTAAAATGGTAGTTGAAAGTCGCACTCTTGCTATATCCATTAGGAATAGTTGGAACAATCGCGCTCCGGAAGTCTACAAACTATTACACGACGCTTTAATTGAAAGTTAAAAAAATCCCGCTAAATGCGGGATTAATTTTTACTCGTTAATATTTTTATTTTCCAAAAAACGCTTCGTAAATAGCCTTAATGGAAGCATTATAATCTTTTTCTTCTACGCCTACTATAATGTTAAGTTCCGAAGATCCTTGGTCTATCATTCTTACGTTAACACCGGCTTTATATAAAGCAGTAAATACGGTTGCAGCAATACCACGACTCTTCTCCATGCCATGTCCTACAACTGCTATGAGCGCTAATGAATGGGTAATCTCTATATGGTCGGGATTAACAGCACCCCTAATGTCGTCTATAAGTTTATTTTCGTCAACGCCCTTTAAGCCAATGTCGGAAAGCACTATGCTCATGGTGTCTATGCCGGTAGGTACGTGCTCAACGGATAGTCCGTTTCTTTCTAATACGCTTAATACCTTACGACAGAAACCGATTTCTGCGTTCATCATTGCTTTCTTAAGAGATATGGTGGTATTTCCCTTTCTTCCGGCAATACCGGTAACCTTTGGAATATCATAGCCCTTGGTAGAAGCAAGTATCATGGTACCAGGATGTTCTGGCTCAAAAGTATTACGAATATTAATTGGTATCTTATCTACTTGAACGGGGAAAATGGAATCGGGATGCAACACGCCTGCGCCCATGTATGAAAGTTCACGTAGTTCTTCGTAACTAAGAACTGAAATATGCTTGGGCTTATCTACTAGACGTGGATCGGTTACTAAAAATCCATTTACGTCGGTCCAGTTTTCATATACCTTAGCACCTACGCCACGAGCGATTATAGCGCCGGTAAAGTCAGAACCACCACGGGTAAAGGTCTTAATGCTCTTATCGGGCATTCTGCCGTAGAAACCGGGAATAACAAGTCCTTTAGTGGAACCGGCATACTTCTTTACCAAATCGTTAGTAAGTTCACTATCAAACGTGCCGTCGTGCTTAAACTTAATGATGTCGCCGGCATCAACCATATCAAATCCCAATACTGCACTCATTATGATTGCGCTTAGGTATTCGCCACGGCTTGCAGCATAGTCGGGTGAAGTAGATTTTAATATGCCTTCTTCTACTTCATCTATGTATTTATTCATATCTATATCTAGACCTAAATCCTTTGCTAACTCTACGAAACGAGTACGGATTAATCCAAGATTAGTTTTACATGCGCCTGTTTCAAATTTCTCTTGATATGCACTATATAGCATATCCGTGATTTTTATATCGCTGGAGAAACGTTTGCCGGGAGCCGATACTATAACGTATTTTCTTTCCGGATCTCTTTCAATAATGGACTTTACGTTCAAAATTGATTGTGCGGTTGCCATTGAAGTGCCACCAAATTTACATACTTTCATTTTACACCTCGCTAGATTATGGATTTACACTCAAGGTAATATCTTTTGTGTTCTGGTTCTCCTATGGAGAAAGCCTTTTTGGGAAGATTCCCAACGTTTACAACGAAATTAACAAGTTCTGCATTGGGGAAATGGGGCATAACTATGCCAAGACCATTACATTCCGAAAGGGCTTCCATAAGATGCTCCTCGTTATGTACGTATTCCACTTCTACCTCACCATGTTCTTTCAAATAACTTTCTATATAGTTTTGTACTCCACTAATAGCCAAACTTGCTTTAGCGGGACAAGATATAAATTCAACGGATTGTGAAGTAACTATCTTAAGTTGGCTTTCGCCACTAAGTGCCTCTTTTAACCCTTTAACAAAATCGGGAGTAGGATTATAAATCAAGCGATGTATAGGTTTAAAATCCATACCTTCTCCGTAAAGGTTTACCATTTCAACAAGCATATATCTTGCAGGATGGTTTTCTATTTCTTCTTCGCTAAGACTCTTCTTTAAGTCCTCCCACATAACCTTTGCAGTAGCAATTGAATGATTTCCATCACCAACTGCAAATTGTATACCTGCATCAATACCATACTTGGAAACTTGTACCTCTTTATCCAGTAAATGCTCTAATTTTTCTAGGATCTCTTGGGAGTTTTCAATTTTGTACCCGGCAATGGAACCTCCACCCATATTAAGTTCAAGGTCGTAAAGTTTTTCAAGTTTTTCCTTTTCTGTATATATGGGTTCAATTATATTGCGAGTGGGATCATCAATAAGAATTATCGCGTGAGGCAATTCTAAAGTGGCTTGTTTTCTAATTTTTATTCTTACCGGAAGCCTCTCCATTAGCGTGCCTTCCGTCGCTCTGATAGGTACTCTTACGCGCTCCCAATTATATCCCTCTAGGTCAATGGCTATCATAATACCAACGCGCTTTCTACCATCCTCTACCTCACGTTCAACCAAAATAAAATTTTCGTACTCTTCAAAAATTCCATCTTCAACATACTTCTTCATTTCTTCTTGAACGTTAGCGATGCGATCCTCTAAGTTGCCCTTTTGAAGATATATTTCAGGACAAGTTAACTTTAGAGTAGAGGGAGCATCCCCTACGAAGTTTTCTAATTCTTCCCAATACTTAGGGCGCGCGCAAAACTGGTCACACGCGATAGTTGACCACTTCTGCATATCTATATTCTTGTTTGGTATTAATATTTTAGGTACCTTTACGTTGCTCATTAGTGCTCCTATTTAAGACTTCTGGAACGAGTTTGAGGGCTAATCTTTAGGGTTTCGTGAAGAATATCACGTAATCTATCCGGAGTAACGAATCTTCTTAGTTCCCCGTGTTTTGCTATAGATATAATACCGGTTTCTTCTGAAACGATTATGGTTAGCATGTCAGTTTCTTCCGTAATACCAATGCCTGCTCTATGGCGAGTGCCTAGGTTTTTAGCAACCGTTTGGCTTTGTGAAAGAGGTAGGAAACAACCTGCTGCAAGAACCTTATTGCCTTTAACAATTACGGCACCATCGTGAAATTGCGTTTGAGTATTGAATATAGCCTCTAGTAAGGTACTGGATACCAATGCCTCAAGAGGTACGCCGGTTTCTAAAACGTGCGTTGCAATGGATGTGGGTGCAATAACTATAAGTGCGCCCGTTCTTGTCTTAGACATTGATTGGCAAGCGCGAATTATTTCATCTACTGCTTTGCGTAGTTCTTCATCCGACAAATCATTGTCAACCAATGCGTTTTTATCATAATTTTTAGTAAGATTAAAGAACGCAACCTTGAGGTCGGATTGGTAAACTACGGCAACAACTATCATAGAAAGTATTGCTATCAACTGCGCTACTGCTCTGGCAACCGGAACCACTAAAAACTCGTCAAGCAGTATCATTCCTACGTAGAAAAGAACTATGAAGGAATAAATAATCACTAACTTTATGCTCTTTTTAGACATAAAGAAAGCAAAAACCATCGCCAGTAGCATTACTACCGCGATGAGATCCACGATACTTATGAGTGAAAACTTAAACGTTCCTGCAAGTAACATGTCTGTCTCCCTCGGGTTTACAATCCGTAACCCTTAAATATTTCACTATCGCCACCACCTTGAGTTGGGGGAAGTATTATTATTTTTCTCGCTTCCTCTTGCTCTTTCTTGAGCATTTTGAAAACGGTAAAGTAAAGTGCTAAAGCACTTAGTCC
>JAZSKG010000208.1:0-8340 GCA_045534735.1 Candidatus Stercoripulliclostridium sp. | reverse complement strand
GGGGTTACTTTCTACTATGGAAAAATTTGGCGTAGACCTTTCCGTTGTATGTCCTGTATCCACAAAACCTACTCAAAGCCTTAAAAACCTAGAGTGGGGACTGACGATTAGAGATGATAAGACCTTACCCATCGCAGGTTTATTCCCAGACCCTGAAAACTGGTGCAAAAACGTAGATTTAGCAAAAGATATGGGGTATAAAGGCATAAAACTACATCCTGAATATCAAAACTTTATTGTAGATGATGAAAGAATGTTTCCTCTTTACGAGTATGCGTTTAGCAAAGGATTCTATCTTCATTTCCACGCAGGCTATGATCCTATTGGCAGTGAGCCTTTTAAATCTAATCCTCAAAAGTTCTTAAAGATTATTCGTGAGTTCAAAGGTGGAGTTATGGTACTTGCTCATTTAGGCGGACAATCGCAGTGGGACGACGTAGAAAGGTACCTTGTAGGAGAAGAGGTTTACTTTGATACGGCCATGGGATTTAAGTACTTTTCTAACGAGCAATTTCTTCGTATACTTAAAAACCACGGCAGTAAAAAAATCCTCTTTGGTTCGGATTCTCCTTGGTCAAATGCAGGAGAAGAGATTGAAGCCATAAGAGCATTAGCCATATCGCAAGAAGAAAAAGATGATATCTTATTCAAAAATGCAGTGAAATTATTGGGAATTTAGTAAAAAATTCATTTTTTGAACGAAATTGGGTATTGCAAAATACCAATATATGTATTATAATATATACTCTGTAATAAATATCTTTGAGGGGAGCCATGAGCATATATGCAATTGTCATTTTAATACTTGTTCTATTTTATACCTTTTACATGGGGTTTAATGATGGATCAACGGCAATTGCCACAACTGTTGTTTCTAGAGCAGTTACGCCTAAGCAAGCAATTATTACAGCATCCATAAGCAAGTTTATAGTCCCAATCGCTCTATTTTTTATTGGGTCAACAGGGGTTGCTTCCAACATTAGCACAAAACTTATAGATAATAGTTTTTTCCAAAACATTTCGGAAGAGCAAGGTTTTGCATTCGTTCTTTCAGGTTTAGTTGGTGCAATAATTTGGGGCGCAATAGCATTTTCATTTAAAATACCAAATACAATTACACATACGTTACTTGGTGGAATAATTGGAGCAGGTATTGGGGCTTTTGGCTTTAATGCTATACAATGGACAGACTACGTATTATTAAACGTTGTTGCCATGGTAATGCTTGCTCCTATAGTAGGTTTTGGACTAGGATACGTATTCTTACTAATTACAAAGAAACTTGTTAGACACGCTCCTCGTGGAATGAATAAACTTCTACAAGTAGTTCAAAGGGTGAACTTAATTATACTTGCGGGAGCCTTTAGTGCAAATAACTCTCAAAAAGCATTCGGTATTATGTTTCTGTTGGGAACGTTAGGACTTGCCGAATTTAGCGGTAATGATCTTCCAATATGGATTGTTTTATTGGTTGCACTTGCAATTACCTTAGGTATGTTGTTTGGTGGCTTCAGAGTTATGAATACAGTTGGTAAAAAAATATTTAAAATTACCCCCATACATTCAGTGGTTGCCCAGTTAACTACCTCGTTAGTTAGTATTGTTGGTACCGGACTTGGCATATCTTTGGGTATGGGACAAACCATGACCTCATCCGTTGTTGGCGTTGGCGCCGCAGAAAGGTACAAAGCCGTTCAATGGACTACAGCAGGAAAAATAACTTTAGGTTGGTGCTTAACGTTGCCCATTTCCATGCTTGCAGGTTTTGGTGTATATCATCTAGTTGCTTTAATTATGGGAATATAGGAGGACTTATGCAATTTTTTAAGAAACGTAAAGAAGAAAATTTTTATGATTTACTCACTCGCCAAGCAAAAATGGTGGAGAAGGGCATGCGTCTTTTAAACGAGTATTGCGTTACAGGCAATGAATCAATCGCTGATGCCGTTATAAAGGCGGAGGATGAAGGCGATATGGTAAGAAGAATACTCATTGATGAAATCAATAAAGCGTTCATTACTCCCATAGATAGGGAAGACTTATTTAAGTTGTCTGCAAAACTAGACGAAGTTTTGGATTATGCAAAAACTTCGGTTGATGAAATACGTCTTTTTAATATTAAACCCGACCAAGAAATGTGTGACGTTACGGCAACGCTACTAGAAATGTCCGAGCATATGATACTTGCTATAGCCAACATAGAAAAGCACGAAGCAATTGCTTCCGACGAGGCTATTTACGTAAAGAGCCTAGAAAATAAGGTTGGCGATATATGCGTCAAAGGACTTTCAAATCTATTCAATAATGCAGATTTCCGTACTATATTCAAGTATAGAGAGATATATCGTCACTTAAATCAAACGGCAGATATTGCAGACGAAGCAATGGATACTCTACTTAAAGTTTTGGTAAAGATGTAATATGGCACATAATTTTTACGCATATTTAAATAGAATGAAGTACATAAAGAGATGGTCTTTAATGCGCTCAACCGTAAATGAGAACATTATGGAGCATTCCGAGCAAGTAGCACAAATTGCCCATGCACTCGCTATGATAAGCAACAAGTTTTATGGTGGTAACGTAGACGTAGATAGATGCGTTACTCTTGCCGTATTTCATGAGTGTAGTGAGGTTATTACTGGCGATTTACCTACGCCAATAAAGTATTATAATAACGATATCAAGGTTGCCTACAAAGACATAGAGGCAATAGCAAACAATAAACTTCTTAGCATGCTTCCGGAAGAATTTCGTCTTGATTACAAGGATATTATATCTCCGGACGAGAATACTGCAGAATACAAATTCTCCAAGGCTGCAGACAAAATTAGTGCATACGTAAAATGTTTAGAAGAACTAATGTCCGGTAATAAAGAATTCCAAAAGGCAGAAAAGAGCATAAAAAAGGAACTGGAAAATAGTTCTATTCCGGAAGTAAAATATTTCTTAGAGCATTTTATTCCTGGCTTTAAGAAAACGTTAGATGAACTGGATTAATAAACTTAAAGGGCTTTAGCCCTTTTTTTATTTTTTGCCACAATTAGTAAAACGTATGGGTATTTACAAACATGAACTCTTGTGATAAAATAGTCTTTAGAAATGCCAAGGAGAGATAGGGTGAATCTAATTAAAAAGTTTTTTGCTTACGATGAAAAAAAAGAAGTTCAAAATAGGGAACTGGTTGACTTTGCAATAGGTGTTTTTGGACAGAATCACGCTTACAACATAATTGCCAACTGGTTTATGTATTTTTGCACTGACGTTTTGTTTATAGATACTTTGTTAATAGGTACTATTTTAGGTATCGCAAGAATATGGGATGCATTTAACGATCCTATTGTTGGAGTTTATATTGATAGGCATACCTTTAAAAGTGGGGAAAAGTTAAGACCTTGGCTAAAAATTATGGCTGTGCCAATAGGCATACTCTCGGCATTAATGTTCGTTGACTTTGGGCTTCCAAAAAATTTAATGGGTGTATATATCGTTGTTGTATATTTCCTTTGGGATATATTGTACTCATTCCAAGATATTGCTCAATGGGGAATGACTGCAATGATTTCTACTCGTTCCGACGAACGTGGCAAAGCGGCACAATTTGGCAGAATAGCCGGTATGATGGGTGGTTGGCTTCCAGGTCTACTTACCATAGCAATTGCAAATCTTCCCGCTATTGGTATTTCAGAAAAGACCATATTCCTTGTTGCAGGTATCGTATTTGGTTTGGGTGGAATGATTCTTTCCATGCGCGCAGCAAAGACGAAAGAACGCACTCCTGTTAAACCACCGGAGGGAGGGCTTAAAGACGCCTTCAAATTGATATTTACAAATAAGATTGCAATGCTACTGGTAATAGCAGAATTGTTAGGACACGTTACCTTTAGGATAC
The DNA here is from genome assembly GCA_045534735.1 of Candidatus Stercoripulliclostridium sp. Taxonomy (GTDB): domain Bacteria; phylum Bacillota; class Clostridia; order Christensenellales; family DTU072; genus Stercoripulliclostridium_A. The sequence continues at coordinate 4,448 of JAZSKG010000208.1, read as the reverse complement.
AAGATATCTATTTCTTCAAATACATGGTTTCACTAAACCTGTTCGGACAAGAAATAAACGGATTGAATATACAATTTGTGTACGGTTTACTAGTGGGCATTCCAGGTACTCTTTCCATATTTATAGCAACGTGGTTTGCAAGAAAAATTGGTGGAATGAAGAACATCCTCGTCCTTTCTACAAGCCTTAACGTATGCATGCGTTTAATTGCTTATCTAATAGGTTTTGAAGGTTGGAAAATTATAATTATGGGTTCCCTTATTGCAATAGTTGGTATCCCACAAAATATGGCTGGCATAGCAACGACTACTCTTTGGGGAGACTCCGTAGACTACATGGAATGGAAGACCGGTAAGCGTAATGAAGCAAGTGTCTTCGCTCTACAAAATCTTGTTGCTAAGGCCGGAAGCGGACTGGACACTTTCTTTACGGGATTAACTTTAAGTATCATTTGCTTTGATGCAACTAAGTACGACCTTGGTTTACCACAAGATCCCACTTTCTACAAGTACGTTTGGCCGGCATATATCCTTGGACCGGCACTAGGCTCCATGCTATATCTAATACCTCTTCTAATGATTAAATATTCCAAGAAGGACAAGGAAAAAGTTGAAAGAGAATTAAAAGAAAGAAGGGCTAACGTGGTCGTTACAGAGGAACAAGAATACGTAATCAAGTTAGACCAAGGAGTTTTTTAGGCTTTTTGGTAGCAATTGAGCCTCTAAAAAATTTAATAAACTCTTGAAAAACTCTTTATTATAGTATATAATAATTTTAATTATAGTTGTGCGAGCGCTCATGTGCGCACAAAAAGGAAAGCGTATGCGTAATCTTGCTGAACAAAAAAAGTTGGTTAACCCCATTATTTGGTTTATTTTCATGGCCATACTTTACGTCATAATCATTGGCGTGCTTTTCTTAAACGTTCTTGACGTAGACTTTAGTATTGCCGGCTATCGTTTGTACGACTTCAATGAAGAGGTTGAAAAGGTAGACCCATATGACGTTGATGATGGCGAAATCGCTTTTTACATTGAAAAGGGAAGCAAGGTTATCGTCAAGGAAATCGCCTTTGATGAATTGCAAAAAAACGACGTTATAGCATACTATGAGAAGGATGCTCAAACCGTAATAGTTCATACTGCTATATACGTAGAGCACCATACCAATATGCTTACGGAAGAAACCAATTACATTATGCACCCCCTAGATAGCACCGAGCAATTTTCCGATACTATTGCTTCGGAAAGACTACTAGGTAAGTACGTAACGGCTATACCCGGCATCGGGGCAGTAAGTACTGCGCTAGGTGCAAACAAAGCCCTTATGTATGCAGCAATTATTGGCTTAGCACTCATTATGCTTGGCATACCACTTATAGTTTTCATTCTTCGCCTTAAAGCAAGAAGAATAGGTTCACCGTTCCCCGAAGGTGTAAACGTAAATAAACTGAAGACGGAAAACCTATACATTTACGAAAATATCAAGTCATTCATATTGTCTAGTGGAATGACCATAGAGAATGGTTATGACTGCGACCTTATCTATACCGGAAACAAATTGTTCGGAGTACTACATTGCACAAATGGAAATATGTATGTAAATATCAACAAGAATTTCCAACGTTACGACAATAAGATAGATCGTGCAGGTTACATTTGTATTCCTCACGCAGGTAATATTGAAACTGCTAAAAAGCGCATCAACTCCATTTACAGAGCATATTTTATGGATGCTGCAGAGCGCAGAAAACAACCAAGAAGACAACCTGGTAAAAGGGCTCAAAAACGTAGATAACAAAATTAGGCACTCGTAAGGGTGCCTATGTTTTTAAGTAGTAAATTTTTAACTAGATATATTTTTACCATTTTAGCCTTAGGAGAACGGTATGAAAAGATTTAGAGTTTTCATTTGTGTGTTTTCAGTAGCATTACTAATTTCTATAGTAATAGCCGGATTTATGGGCGCAAAAAGAGACAATGGAATGCGTCTTATAGTTCCCGAAGATTGGGAACTTGAGGTAGGTGACTCGCGTACGGTTGATTACGTTTTTGATGACGATACCATTACAAATCGTAATTTAACCTGGAGTACTTCCGACGATGATATTGCCGTAGTAGACAAATGGGGTAGAGTAACGGCAGTCGGTGTTGGTAAGGTTGACGTTAAAGCAGAAACCTCCGACGGCCTTTATGCCTATGCAAAACTCAATGCAGTAGAGGTTTCTAAGAGCAGTAAAGTTGATATGCTAAAGGTGGACTATAATGGAACGCCCGTTGCACTCGGAAGTAATTTACAAAAGGTTGTTACTAGATACGACCTTGAGACGGCAAAGACTGCAGACGCCGTACCAAGTGTTATCAAAGAGGCCATTAACAATGGCAATTATGAAGAACTAAAAACTGCCGTAACCAAGGATGGGGCAACGTGGGAGATTACCGATTACGGAGTATTGCGCACCCATAATGAGGCAGAAGACGAACGCGACGTCAAACAACGTTTTATGGGAGATAGATATTTCTACGATAAAGAAACCAGAAACGGTAGTGTATTTGGTATATACCCGGATGGTGAAAACGGCATATGGACCATAACGGCAAGTGGTGTAACCCACATAGAAATGCTAAAAATAAACGGCACCGATAAGGCCAGCATGATGGTAGAAAATACTCAAGAATACGTTATGCGCCACGGATACGTTGCAGAAGCATACTATGATTCTGCAAATGGTAAATGGAAGGGTGTGGAATCGGACAACGACGGGCTTTGGACGTCAATGTATGCTGCCGGCGAATTGATGCGTTATGCGTCTCTGAAGAAGTCTAATACTGCCACTCAAGACGAAATAGAGAGAGCAAGAAACTCTGCAATTATATCCACAGAGGCAGTTCTACTATTAAGTAACATAAGCATGAGAGAGGGGACTACCGAAGCCTACGTAAGGTACCAACCCAATGGAAGGTTTGATGAAAATCCCTATGGAAGTGGCACTGCTAACGGAAGATATCAATCTCAAGACGCGCTTGAAAAGGATGGCGATTATTCATTAAATATTCCTTCTGTTAGCCCGGCAGAAGCCTTTGAAATTGCATACGATAAATTCATAAACGAGGGCGAAATGACTTACTTCTTGGTTGATGGATATTTGGAACCATTCATACAAGAGGACTGGTCAAATCCTTTGTATAACGAGGACGGAAGCGTAAGTTACGAAACGCGTACCAGACTGCTAAAAGGATACATAGCACGCACCTATTCAACAGCCGACGAAAACCATATTCCGGACGGATATATACACTATCAATTCAAATATGACGAAGAAGGTAGGCTAATAGCAGAAGGATGCTCTACAATGAAAGAGCACGAGGGTGGATATTATATAAACGGCGAAAACCTAAGAGGTAAAGAAGTAAGTGCTTCCGGCGAAATTCCAGCGCGCTTGTGGAACGACCTAAAGGAATCCGGTGCTATAGGTAAAAACGTAACTATTACCGATATCTTCTATAAGGGAGATACTAGTTCAGACGAAATAATAGGTCACATGTTCTTATATAAACTAGCATACGACGTGCTTGGTAGCGAGGATGCCGAGTTGAAGCAAATTATAATTAACACCATGGAAAACTTCTGTCAACACCTAACCGACAACGGATACATGATGGTAGATGCAAGTGGCCAACCCGGCACTTGGTCAAAGTTTAACAGAGCCTTCTTCTACAACAGTTCACAATTAGGAGGCGCACCATTAACGGCATCTGTTGCATTGTGTGCATTTAAGGTTGGATATTACGTAACAGGAAACCAAAAGTGGGAAAACGAGTACCGAATGGCGGCACTTGACCCGGCATACGAGTATGCAAAACTGATGACTCAATACAGCGAGCAATGTTATCTTTATATGATGACTTTACTAGACCAATATTTAACGGAATACGTTGCCGGCATAATAAGTGTTGACGACCTTAAGAAGAAGTATGATCTTGCACCTGATTCGGAGTTAACCTCATTGCTAACTCGCTTATTTATTAATTACTCTGATGAAGAAATGGCAATGCTTGCGTACTATATTCTATTCCAACTTGAAACGGACGAAGAGTTGCTTAAGTTGTATCGTGAAGGACTAAACGACTGGTGGCAATCTATTCAATATTCCGAAAATCCATTATGGTATTATATATACCAATTGGCATATCCCAACGAGAAAAAGACCGATGCCTATGGTAATGATTTAATTGAAACTGCAGCATGGCAACTTTCCAGACACCCAATTGATACACGTCAATACTCGGCATCTAATAACAACCGTGACGACGTTGCAGTAATCAATTTAGCAGATTTAGGACTAGGAGAGGGTGCTCAACTTTGTTATAATATTGAAGGCGACAATGAAGTACTGGATTTGGGAGGAAGTATACTTGGCATATTTACAGCACTTGATAAAGGTCCAT
>JAZSKG010000127.1:0-6000 GCA_045534735.1 Candidatus Stercoripulliclostridium sp. | reverse complement strand
CTCTGAAGCATTTTCTTCGGGTATAATAAACTTTTTATATCCATTTTGCAATGCAGAGATTAGTATTGGCAACAACCCATTTATCTTACGAATTGAGCCGTCTAAAGATAATTCGCCAAGTAAAATGAATTCTTTTATTTTCTCAATTTCAATTTGCTCTGTGCTTGCTAGGAATCCAATAGCAATAGGAAGGTCAAACGAGGAGCCCTCTTTTCTCACGTCGGCCGGTGCCATGTTGACGGTAGTTCGTCTAGGTGAAAACTCAAAAAATGAATTTTTTATAGCGGCTCTAACACGATTTCTGGACTCTTTTATTGCACTTGAAGGCAGACCGACAATATCAAAGGAAGCAACCCCTTTTTGGGTGTCCACTTCAATATCTACGGGATAACCGTTAAGGCCATCCAACGCAAAACTTTTAACAGTCGCCAACATATAGTTACTCCATTTAGCAAGCGAGAGCCCTTTTACAGGCTCTGCTTGTTAATAATTATATTATTAAATGTTTTCGTTTTCCTCTTCGGCGCTTTCTTTACGATTGGCTCTCTTTAACTTTCTTTCAGCGCTTACTTCTTTTATTGCTTCGCCGGTTGCTTGGAAGAATGCAGAAGTCTTAGATGCTCCCAGTTTCAGTTTTGCAATAACCTTTAACGTTGTATATTTTACGTATTCAAGATATGGAACACTAATTGCTGCTTGCTCAACGGCTTTCTTATTAATCAATATGTCGTAAGCAACTACAACGTAGTATACTGCGGCAACTAGACTTAATGAACCCATAATGTAAACGATTACGGTAACGTCATTGGAAACAGCGACAACACCAGTATTAGTATAACCTGCTACTAGATATACGTATGATGCATTAACGAATGCAAGAATTGCGTAAACAACGAATGCGATATAAAGACGAGTATCCTTAATTAAAGCACTAACTATAAATAGTAAAGCCAAAGTAATATAGAGTGAGTAATAACTCATATTATTTGCAAACGTACCCAATGCAATAACGCAAGTTGCAGCAACCAAAGTTAAGTCAATTCTATTTCTGCTCTTATAGTAAGCAAATCCAAGTAGAATTACAACGAATGCTATATATAGGATAGTTACAAAGATAGATTGTAGACCAACTACCTTGAAGTTATTTCCTAGCAAACCTTGGAAGTTGAATGCGTTAGCAGTATATACTGAACTACCTTTCAAGGTATCAATATACTTAGTAAAGGCAGCAAATGCATCGCCACCTGCAACGTCGTTAAATACGAAAGGTAGTGAAATCAAATAGAATACTACCAAACTACCAACTATGGTTGCGATAGGTGCAATAAGTTTCTTATATTGTTTATCTTTAATAGTTCTAAAGATAACGTATCCGGTATAAAGCAAAATTGCGGGAGATACGTAAATGGCAGAAACAGAAGTCATGCATGCAAAGAAATAAGTAATTGCCATTCCAAGATAACTACCTTTATTGAGCAAGAACCATACACTTAATACAAGTAGGAATGCCGTTACACTTTCGTATGAACCCCAAGCAGAGGACATTGCAAATACCATAGGTACTAAGGAATAGAAGGAAGCCATAATGGTTGCCCCTACTCTACCTTGCTTTTTAGCAATAATGTTATAAATTAATGCAACGGTGCCTAGGTCTGCAAGCATGCCGAATATCTTAATCATAGCAAGTGTGGTTAAAGAAACAACGCCTGCTTTAGCACCAGCAGCAAAGAATGCTCTACCTATCAAGCCAGCAAAAGCATTAAGATATAACGTTAAAGGCATCAATGATGAATACGTGGTGTTGTATTCGTATAGATATGGAGCAGAATAATTTGCTAGCCATCCACCTATGGTTGCGTTTTCTTCAAGATCATATCCAAAGAAACTAGAAGAAATGCTATCGCTACCGGCGATAATGGTTTGTACAAGCATAATTGCAAAACGAATTACTGCTGCAACTGCAAGGGCTATAACCATACCCAACCATTTAGAATTCTTTAGGTTATTAAAGAATGAGTTGGAGTTTTCAACACCATCAAATGCAAGACTTCTAGAACGGAGAATATATGCAACGTATGCAAGAACTAAGGTTGCAACTGCGCCTAATACAACGTAAACGATGTTAAGAACAGTGGGTTGACCATAAACTTCACTTTCTAATTCATAGAATCCATATCCATGGTTTTCTGTTGCTTCACCCTCGGTTACGCGAGTTAATGTAATGCTCTTTACGTAAAGTACAGAACTTACGGGAAGGTCTTCAGTTCCTACAAAAATGCCAAGATTATATTCTTTAGTTCCATCCGTCTTGAAGTAGAATTTATCTTCTACGTAGCCGGGGGTATTAGAAGAAGCCTCAGTCTTTTTGTTTTCGTCGCCAATATTGAAGTTTGGATCCTCTTTGAAACCAACAAAAAGTCCTCTGTAGCCATCTAATCCATCTTCGGTGTTGAACTCTGAAATGGAATCAATGTCGTACGTATAAGTAACTTTATAGTAGGAATATCTCTTCAAATAAACCTTTTGACTTGCAACAGCATAACCAGCATTTTGAGTGTTAATCTTTAATCCGTTAGCGCTTGAACTAAATACTGAAGAATTTGTAGCATCGTTGCCTACTTCAAAAGTCCAGTCAGTTTTTACGTCTTCGTTTTCGCCGGTATAATTAAAATTGCCACTATCATTAGTAAACTTTAAAATTTGTTTATCATATTCACTAGTAGCAGTAGTGTTGCAACCGGTTAAAAGTAATGTTGCAACTATGGCTATAATAGCCACTAAAATAATTGTTTTCTTCATTTTTACTCCTAAAAATGTTTGAGGTGATGTGACCGCGCCCAAATTTGAGCGCGGTCAAAGTATCGAAACTATTTATCGTTCTTTACAACGTTCTTTGCAGGTCTTACCTTAGCAGACTTTCCGCTACGTTCTCTTAGGTAGTAGAGTTTAGCTCTTCTTACATAACCCCTTTGTTTAACTTCAATGTGGTCAATTTTGGGGGAATGGAGAGGGAAGGTTCTTTCTACACCGAAGCCACCGCTCTTGGTGATGTGACGAACGGTAATGGTTTCACGGATACTGCTGTTTTTACGTGCGATTAGTACGCCTTCATAAGCTTGTACTCTTTCGCGGTTACCTTCGATAACCTTAACGTAGACAACAACGCTGTCACCAACTCTGAGTTCGGGCAAATCCTTTCTCATGCCTTCTTGTTCGATAATGTCGATAATGTTCATGACTTACCTCCTGTTTTCACAATAACGTACTTACGAGGCTTGGATTTTTTCTCTCGCATAGGTCCGTTACAAAGTCTTAAATATATTACCAAAAACAAAAAAAGTACGCAACTATTTTAACGCACTTTATATAATAAATATAATAAAAGAATAATTATCTTAGATTTTTAGTTCCAATAGCCGTAAAAAGCGTCTTCTATATGCTCTTGAATACCATCTCTATCAACGATTAAATCAAAGCGCACTTCATACCCATCTAAACCTTTATCCAGGATATATCTTTCCGTTGCTTTTAAAATTTTACTAATCTTAGACCTAGTAACACTTTCTATGGGATCACCCATATCTTTAGTTGAACGATATTTAACCTCTACTATAACAAGTGTTTTACCATTCTTGCACACAACGTCAAGTTCCCCAATTTTAGGGTAATTCACGTTCATATCCAATATGGTATAACCTTTTTCCTGCAACAATTTTGCTGCATTAAACTCGGCTACAACACCTCTAGCATCTTTATCCATTATTTAAAAAAATTCTTTATAAAAGTCTTTCTGTGAATGGGGCAAGGACCATATTTTTTTAACATCTCAATATGATGTTTTGAACCATAACCTTTATGCCCCTCAAATCCATATTCGGGATACTCTTCTGCATACTTTAGCATAAGCCTATCACGTTCTACTTTAGCAAATATTGATGCTGCCGCTATGCAGTAACTAACAGCATCTCCATGGATAATAGATTGTGACTCGTATGGTAAATCAAGTTTTACTGCGTCAATAAGAACGATATCCGGCAAAGGGAACATGCTTAATATCGCATCTTTCATGGCTTTTTTAGTCGCATTCAATATGTTGATTTCGTCTATAACGTCGGCATCAACAAATACCGTCTTATAAGAAAAACAAGCATCTTTCAATTGATCATAAAAAATTTCTCTCTTTTTTTCGGTCAATTTTTTTGAATCGTTTACACCTTGAATAATGTTAGATAAATCGGGAATACAAGCACCGGCACATACTGGTCCAGCAAGTGGTCCCCTACCTGCTTCATCTACACCACAAATATAGGTATAGCCATTGGTAATCAAAGACTTTTCATGAAGTAATAAATCACTCATCAACTTTCTCCAAGGAATATTTACCAAGGTAACCCTTTCTGAAATCAGAAATTATTATTTTGGCTATTCTTTCATAATCCAACTCGCCACCACGCATAATTACGCCACGGCTCTTTCCTATATCTTCCATTACTTCAATGGGAGTTTTACCATCAATGGAAGTTAGTTTGTACCTATTAATCAAATCGTTAGGATGCTCTATCAAATAATATTTTATTGCCTCAAGAGCGAGTTCCGAAACGTCAACGACGTCTTCTTTAACGCTACCAATTAACGCAAGCCTCATTGCTTTATTTTGATCTTTAAAATCAGGATACAAAACACCCGGACTATCTAAAAGTTCAATGTAATCACCAATGGAAACCCATTGCTTTCCACGGGTAACACCGGGTTTATTTCCGGTCACAGTCTTTTTTTCCCTAAGAAGACTATTTATAAGAGTTGACTTACCACAATTAGGCACGCCTATTACCATTGCTCTAACAGTTTTATTGACACCTTTTTGGTGATACCTCTCAATTAAATCTTCATTTAGTTCCAATAAATTTTTAACTATAACCGGTGCATCAGATTTAGAAATAGAATTACTGTAAATACACTTGTATCCTTGTCTTCTAAATTTATCAACCCATTTAATAACTTCCTTTTGGGATACCATATCGGCCTTATTTAGCACATAAAGTCTAGGTTTGTTTCCAATAACCTCGTCAAAAGCAGGATTAATACAAGACTCTGGAGCGCGCGCATCAAGAACGTAGATTACGGAATCTACTACTTTAATTTCATCGCTCATCATTCTTATTGCTTTGGTCATATGACCAGGAAACCAGTGTATGAACATATCTTATTCCTTCTTGTTTAAATCTGGACGTCTTTCGGCTGTAATTCTCAAACTTTGCTCTTTGCGCCATTTGGCTATTTCAGCATGATTACCAGAGAGCAACACTTCTGGTACTTTAAGACCACAAAATTCTTGTGGACGAGTATATTGAGGATATTCTAACGTACCCTCTGAAAAACTTTCTTCCTGCGTTGATTCTTCCGACCCCAAAACAGATGGTATGTATCTCGCAACGGTATTAATAACCACCAAACTTGCTAAGTCGCCAGACGTAAGTACGTAGTCCCCAATAGACAATTCACGATCAACGTCTAGTTCTATAATACGTTCATCAATGCCTTCATAACTGCCGTTGATTAGCAAAATATGCTCTAATCCAGCAAGTTCTTTGACCATACTTTGATCCAAAGTCTTGCCTTTTGGGCTAAGATAAATTCTAACGGCATTATGATTAGGATCAACACTTGTAATACAATCATGCAAGGGTTGTGGAGTCATAACCATACCGGCACCGCCACCAAAAGGATAGTCGTCACATTTTTTATGCTTATTAGTGGAATAGTCCCTTATATTATGGATATCAACACAAAAAAGCTCCTTTTCAAGAGCTTTACCGATAATGCTTTCGTTTAGCACCGAATACATTTCAGGGAAAATAGTAAGTACGCTAATTCTCATAAATTGCTACTTTCATTAGTTCTTCTTCGGAAAGAACAATGCATTTATTGGGTAAATCATATTTTTCTATAACACCGATTTTATGTGGAAACATAAAATTTTTATTATTTGAAATACCATCT
>JAZSKG010000283.1:0-4254 GCA_045534735.1 Candidatus Stercoripulliclostridium sp. | reverse complement strand
TACGAAGTAAAAGATGGAACGTATACGTCGTTAAGCGATAACACTTATTATCAAGTAGCAGTAATTGACTATGTGTTTGAGGACGTAGACCATAAAGAATTTATGGCGATAAGTGAATCAAATTACTATTATAGCGGGACTGTTTTACGTGATATTATGATAGAATACATTGATGCAATATACTAATCCTATTAAGACACAACAAAACGTAAAAGGGCATAGAAATATGCCCTTTTTATTTGCATATTAAAATAATTCGGGAACGCAAAAGACTGTCTCGCACAAAGAAACAATGAAGTATGGGTATGATACACGTAAGAATAGGATTTTTTTAAAAAAGGAAAGATTTTATGTATTACGATGATTTAATTAGGATTTTAAGAGATGCCGAAAACGTGGTATTTTTTGGAGGGGCAGGTGTGTCAACTGCTTCCGGAATCCCCGATTTTAGAAGCGCTAACGGCTTGTATAATAGGGAGGAAGACGAGAGTGGAATATCTCCTGAAAACATTCTACAAGGCGAATTTTTAAGGCGTAGACCAAAGGAGTTTATCTCCTTTTATAAGAGTAATATGCTGTACCCCTTTGCCGAGCCCAACGACGCTCACTACGCCCTTGCCGAGCTGGAAAAACGTGGAAAACTAAAGGCCGTAATCACCCAAAATATTGACGGACTTCACCAAAAAGCAGGTAGCAAAACGGTGTATGAATTGCACGGTTCGGTGGAAAGAAACTATTATGTTAAATGTGGTAAAAAGTATTCCTTAACCCACGTTATAGATACCGAAAGTGTGCCAAAGTGTGAAAGATGCGGAGGTATGGTAAGGCCGGACGTCGTCATGTACGGGGAGGCCTTGCCATCAGGCGAGTGGTACAAGGCAGAGGAGGCAACTGCAAATGCCGACGTGCTAATAGTTGGTGGCACTTCTTTAACCGTGCCCCCCGTGGCATCCATTGTCAATTTGTTTGAAGGGGAGCATTTAATCATTATCAACCTTTCTCCGACGCCCTATGACGGACTAGCCGAAATGGTTATTCGTGAGCCGGTTGACGAAGTGTTGAGAGCGGTCGTTGACGAATTGAAAGAGTATTAACTTTTACTAAATTTTAACTATAAAGTTAAAAAAGAGGCCTTTTTGGTGTATCCAAAGAGGTTTTTTAAAAATTTTTTACGCAATTTTTAAGGTGATTTTTGGGTGAGTTCAAAGAAGTTACCTTGCAAAGCAAGGTAAAAAAATTTTCATAAAAATTAACTGACTAAAGAGGTGCTTTATATTACGCGTATATATACGCATTTTAAAAAATTACATATTGACGAAAAAAATCGTTTTTGGTATCATTGTAATAGGTGGCAATGTCGCCCTATTTTGCCATCCCTAAAAGTTGGAGCAGAGATGGAAGAGGAAAAAATCCAAAACTTAATACAAGAAGAAATGCTTGAAAACGAAACTACGGAAGAGACCGTAGCACTTTCTACTGCCGAAAACCTACAAGAGGGGACTGAGCAAGTGGAAGAAGCTGTTGAGGGCGAGGCACTAGAAGACGTTGCTGTTGAGAGCATCGTTAAAGAAGAGGTGCAAGAAGAGGTGGAAGAGAGTGCGAGCGACGTTCAACCCGAAGAAAAACCCCAAGAAGACGATGTCCTAACCGAAGACGAAAGGTTGGCTCTAGAGTTACAAAAAGTAAACGCCGAACTCGCAGATCTAGAGGCAGAAATAGAAAAGCAAGCAAGCGTAAAGGTAACGAGTTACAACTTGTTTGATACGCAAGAGGGCGCTGACGAGGTTGGTATAAGCGGAGAGTATGACGATTACGGCAGGGAAATCCTAGACGACGTTTTTGAAAACCGCTTGCGTATGAGTACCAACGGTATAAAGTTGGCGTACAGCAAGGTAAAGAACACCTTCCTTTCTCACAAGAACGCAAAGCAAAGATATGACGGAATAAGCGAGCGTTTTACTCTTGAGAAAGAAAAGATAATGCTTGTGAAAATAAACGGCGACAGCCTATATTTCTATTTGAAGGCGGAGCCAAAGGTGGTAGAGGAATATTGTCCCTATACCGAGGCTACGGGCAAAGCGCATACGGAATATGACGTATGTATTACCATTAAGCGCGGTAAACCCACGAAGAGGACTGCTGAACTAAACAAGGTAGTAGAACTTGTTGAGCGCATAGTAGCGGATAATGGTGGAGTAAAGCGCAAAGTTTACGTTCCTGTTCCCTATGCAGAAAGATATCCTGTCAACCCGGAAGCCGTACTAAAGGGCAACGAAAACGAGGCACCGATAGACGGCCAATATGACGGAGAGGAATATGATCCCATAGACAACGAACTAACTCGCAACATAATAATCGACCTTATGGGCGAGGAATTTGATTTAGAGAAGAAAAAGGGTTACCAAAAGTTGGAGGCACTTCGTCAACAAGCGGAGACGATAAGAGGTGCCGTCGCTTTAACGGAGCCCATTATTTATTTTTATGGCTGTGGACTTAATGCCGATAGCACGATAAATTATCTTGCCGTAAACCAAGTACTAAACGACAAATTCCTAGGGAAACTCCTACCTCCCCAATATACTGCGATAGCGGAAAACAGCGAGAGAATAGAGGAATTAAACCTAATAGCAGTCCAAGAGATATTGGAGCAAATGGAGGAAAATCCCAAGTACCAGTTTGCATTGCCCATTAGTTGCCGTACCTTTGCAAGGAAGGGCTCACACGCCAAACTCATAAAGATGTTGGGTGAGGGTGTTGATAGGCTCATTTTTGTTATTGACGGCAATATGCTACTTTCTATTGGCAAGTTGGGAATGGAAGGAATAGACGAATTACGCAAACTGGGAATAAAGATAATGATAGATTATAGCGTGGATACGGGCGTACATATGCTAACCGACTACGCTATTGACTACTTGCGCGTTGATGCCAGATATTATAAAGAAAGCGATCCTAGGAGAACTGCTCTTCTTGATATGTTGGTAGGCTACGCCAAGATACAAGGAATACCGGTTGTTGCAAGCGGAGTGGAAGACACAAAGCAAGCAAAATACTTTTTGACGCATGGCATAGATATTGTTGAGGGTTTTGCAACGGGAGAGCCCAAGAGAACGGTACTATCTGCCACCAAAGAGTACAAGAAACTACCCCTAATAGGTTAATTAATAGGAGAAAGGATATGCAAAAAAGACACAAGATGGTTACAAATAAGCCGATATGTGAATTTTATCAAAAGGGGGTTGCCCGGCAAGTTACCTAATCGTTGACAAATAAAGTAACTAACACCCGGAGCAAACGCTCCAACGATAAAGACGCATATCCTATCCCGTATTGATAAAAATCAAAAAATAAAAAAATTCATGAAAAAGGAGAAAAAACATGAAAAACGCTAAAAAATCCATGTTTATAACCACCATACTTATGGTTGCAGTTCTCATCGTTGCTGTAAGCACCGCAACCTTCGCTTGGTATACCACTACTACGGGTGTTAATGCATCTGAAGCAACTGTTAGATCTGCAAGTTCAGAATCTGCTGATATCGCTATTGACTGGGTATCTGCTTCTAATTCAACCTCTATCACTCTTGAAGGTGGTCCCGCAATTCAACCTATGGCACCTACTGCGGCAGTTACTGCTGATACCAAAAAGTCAGCTATGTATTTTAATACTGCTCCCGTAGATTTAGATGGCGATTTTACTGCGGCTGGCACAACTACTGAACCTTGGGCACTTAGCCACACTGTAACAACTGGAGAAGAACCCAACATAGTAACCAACACTTATAACAGTTTCTATGTTATTAACAACAACTATAACAATTCAACATCCGTTAAAATGACTGCAACTTTTGGCGGTACTTTAGCAGAAAATCTTTGTGTTGCTGTATTCGTTGGAGACGACATTCTTGGTGTTTTTGCTCAAAACGACTATGAAGTTGGCGTAATCACTGAGGGCGGAACTCTAACAACTTGTGATTTTAGAGTTGACCCCACTGATGCTACTGATAATTATCTAACTATCGCAGATATCGCTGCTAGAGGCAATGCACAAATTAGTATATATGCTTGCATAGACGGTGTAGAATTAACCTCTGAGTTGGCAAATCAAAACGTAGCAACCTTCGCATTCAGCTTTGCTGCTATTGCATAATATCAACCAAGATATTACCTAGCAACCTAACAAGTCGGATCGTAGCCATGTCGTTCTGTGAGCCAAGGAGTTGATAGCCCCAGTTGTCTTCCTAAGACCGCTTGG
>JAZSKG010000041.1:0-5807 GCA_045534735.1 Candidatus Stercoripulliclostridium sp. | reverse complement strand
TGATTTTTTTATTTAATGGAGCTAATGACGGGACTTGAACCCGTGACCTCGTCCTTACCAAGGACGCGCTCTACCTGCTGAGCTACATCAGCACTCCAAGTTGCGCTTCCATAAAGCACTACTATATTATATTGGTAGTTTTTGGACTTGTCAATTAAATTTACCTCATTTTGTTTTACAAATTTCAAAATTTATGCAATAATACAAAAGTACATAAAATATGAGAGGTAGTCATGTCTATAATGTTAAATGAATTTTTGGTGGCACCCGAGGTAGTAAGATCCGTTGCTATCGCCAATAAGAAGGTTATTGCGGATATAGCCAAAGAATTCAAGGAACGCGGAATTACCAATATAGCAACCGTTGCAAGGGGAACTAGTGATAGTGCCGCTACCTATTTTAAATATATAGTAGAAGCAATAGGGGAGATAGTCGTAGCAAAACTTAGTCCTTCCATTACGACTATATACGGATCTAAGGTAAACCTAAAGAATACCATGGTTATTGCAATTTCTCAAAGTGGTATGTCCACAGATGCCGTTATGGTATTGGAGAGTGCAAAAAACACGGGCGCCCTTACTGTTGCCGTTACTAATAATCCTGAAAGCGATCTTGCAAAAATTGCCGACTACCACATTGATTTGCGCGCAGGAGAAGAACAAAGCGTATACGCAACCAAGACCTATCTTGCGGAAATGGTTGCAATGTTTATGCTTTCTAACGCACTAAGTTCCGTTACAGCCAAAATGAACGTTATGGAACTACCTCAAATTCTTCGTATTTTTGCAGATGAAAATACCGAAGAATTAAAGGCTTTTGCAGAAGAAACCAAAGAATCCATTGGTGGCGTTGTTCTAACTCGTGGTATATTACAAAGTGTAGCAAGTGAACTATCACTTAAGATAATGGATACTTGCCATACTCTTTCTAACTACTTCTCAACTTCTGAGTTCATGCACGGACCCATTTCCATAGTTGAAGAAGGAACTAAGGTTATTCTACTTGCTCCCGATAGTGAATTTACCGATGAGTTTATTTCCATTACCACTCGTCTAAGTTTACTGGGCGCAGAGGTAATTGCCTTTACCGATATACCGGAAGTGCAAAGAATGGCAACAAAGTACTTCCCGATGCCCTCTTACCGTGGCATGACACTTCCCTTTGTTTATGCTCTTGCAAGTGAACTCTACGTAGTGTACGTAGCAGAGGCTTTGGGTATTAACGTAGATTGTCCACGCAATCGTAAAAAGATAACTATTACAAAGTAAATTGAGTAATTTAAAACGCTCGCATAACGCGAGCGTTTTTTGTTTGTAAGCATTAAAATGCAAGTTTATAAAAAGTGCTAAATTGGTATCCTTTGCTACCAAATACTATTATAATAGGCTACCTGCGCCTTCGTCGACTATTACTATGACGTTGTTGTGATTTTGAAGTACGGATGCGGGGCAGTCACTAGAAACGGGGCCGTTAATCATGCTATTTACGGCTTCTGCCTTGTTTAGGCCACTTGCAAGAAGTAGTATTAGTTTTGCGCCCATTATATCCTTTAAACCCATGGTTACAGCGTGGGTAGGAACGTTGTTTATATCGCCATCAAAGAATCTTGCGTTGTCTAGGCGAGTCTTCTCTTTTAGTTCAACTAAGTGGGTGGTGGAATCAAGAGGGGTGCCGGGTTCGTTAAAGCCTATGTGACCGTTTGCGCCTATTCCAAGAATTTGTACGTCTATGGGGTGGCTTTTTATGAAATCGGTATATTCTTTGCACGCCTTTTCCACGTCTTCTGCAAGTCCGTTTGGTACGTGAGTATTTTTCTTATCTATATCAACGTGATTAAAAAGGTTGGTGTTCATGAAACTGCGATAACTTTCGGGGTGTTCTACGGGAAGTCCTACGTATTCGTCAAGATTTATTGAAATCATATTCTTGTAACTAACTTCACCTTTATTAAAGTCGGCTATCATTTCTTTGTAGAGACCTATTGGGGTGCTACCGGTTGCTAAACCTAGGGTTGCATTAGGGTTGTTTTTAACACATTCTTTAACTTCGGCATATGCCATTTTGCTAAGTTCGTTGTAATCTTTTGCTTTTTTTAAAACTATCATGATTGCTCCTTAATAGGTAAATATACGTTATTTGAACGTATTTTATCATAAAAAAGTGTTATTTGCAACATATCTTTTCCTTATTGGCAATTTTCTTGTTGACACCACTTTATATATATGATATTATAACTATATATATTTAATAAAATAAGTGCGCGTACACGCGCGTAGGAGAAATATGTTAGAAATTAGCCATCTTTACAAAAAGTACATGAATAGTGAGCGTTTTTCTGTTGAAGACCTCAATCTTTCTCTCAAGCCCGGTGAAATTTTTGGTTTTTTGGGTCAAAATGGTGCCGGTAAATCTACTACCATTAAATGCTTAACCGGTATTTATCCTTTTAACTCCGGTTCCATTACCATTTGTGGTCACGATATACAAAAGGATCCCATTAATGCAAAACTTAATATGGGTTACGTTCCGGACAACCACTCCGTATACGAAAAGTTAACCGGAAGAGAGTACGTTAACTATACTGCAGATCTTTACAAGGTTTCTAAGCGCGACCGTAACGAAAGATTTGAAAAATACGTTAACCAATTTAAACTCATGAAAGCCGTTGATAACCAAATTAAATCATACTCCCATGGTATGAAGCAAAAAATTTGTATCATTGCCGCTCTCATACACAATCCTAAACTTTGGGTTTTGGACGAACCTATGATGGGCCTAGATCACCAATCAATGGTAGAAATCTTAAAGAGAATGGACGAGCATTGTGAAGAGGGCAACACCGTTTTCTTTAGTTCTCACAACCTTGATCTTGTTTCTAAAATATGCGATAGAGTTGCAATAATTAAAGACGGAAGACTTCAAACCGTTATAGATTTGCACGTAAGAGGCAACAAAGAAACGCTAGAAACCACTTTCTGTAAGATTACGGCAACCGAGCAAGACCTCATAAATGAAGAAAGCAAACTCACCAGAAATATTATTTTACACGACTAATTACCAAGGATAGTTCTATAAGGAAAAAGATATGAATATTAAAACCTTACTCAAATTAGAGTTAAAAAATAGAATGAAGGGCAACTCCCAAAGCCAATATTCTTGGTTGAAGACCATATTTATGGTGGCGATGGTTGGCGTTGCCGTTTATGGACTTTATTTAGTTGCCGGTATATTCTTTGAAATGTTTGACAAGGCTGGTATCGCATACGAGGCTTTGGTCATTCTTTATACCGTTATTTTCTTATTTATGTGCTTTTTGGGCACGACTTCTACAATAAAAGTGCTTTACTACAAGGGCGATAACGAAATTCTTATGCGTTATCCTGTTTCCGGCACCGAGGTATTCATAAGCAAGACCTTGTTCTTGATTATCACCCAGTTTGCCATAACAGCCGTAGTAGTAACTCCCTTCTTGTTGGGTTATGCAGAAACCATGCAACTTGGTAACGACTTTTATAAAATGATACCCGTATCGGTACTCTTTATGATGTTTATACCATTCCTGTTGAGTAACATACTCGCTATACCGATTATGCATTTGACCAACAAAATACGCAATAAGTTCGGTTTGATCATAGTGGGTCTTGCCGTATTGGTAACTCTTATGTTTGCCGTATATATGTTACTTTTTGATAAAATGGTAACTTTCATGAACGATACGGAGTTTTCCGTATTTAGCGATGCGTTTGTTCAAGTTATAAAAGACGTTGCAATGTACCTAATCCCCATGAAGTATTTTGCAGACGTTTTGTTAGGGCACGAACTATACATTGCATACCCCGTATTAATAGGATTGTTTGGTTTGAGTTTAGCGGGTACCATCCTTGTAATAGTTAAACTTTATCCCAAAACCCTTCTAAACAATATAGAAGTGGAAGGCTCTGCATTCAAGCATAAGACCAAGAATCGTCGTAGCCCCATATTCGTTGCGCTACTCAGAAAGGAATTCTTACAAGTATTCCGTTCGGTAAACTACTCCTTCCAATATTTCGTACTTGCTTGTGCAATGCCCGTTATGGTTTACTTCTGTAACAATATCACAATGCAACTGGGAAAAGACCAAATAGGCGAGCAGATTGCACTTGGCATGACGCTTCTAGTAATGATAATTTTTGCAACGGTTATAACCTCCTTTAGTGCAACTTCCGTTAGCCGTGAAGGAGATAACTTCTATCACACGAAAGTTGCACCCGTCTCCATAACCAAGCAACTCTTTGTAAAATTCTTTATGTACCTTATAGTTTCCGTTTTAGCAAACGGTATTTGTGTGGGTGTACTAATGTTTACAAAGCAAGTAGAAATAGGCGTTGGAATTTGGGTGTTTGTAATTGTTGAAGCAATAGCAATAGGTCTTACGTTGACCTCTATGCGCTTTGATATTAGGCGTCCATACTTTAATCTTTCGGGTGAAGGCGAGGTTGTAAACAACAATACTTCTACTACCTCCAGTGTTGTTCTTGGATTCGTTGTAGCACTAGTAGAGGGTGTTCTATGCATGTTCCTTTCCTTCCTTGCAGCCGATGGTTTTACTATTGCTATTAGTGCGGAACAAGAACTTGTAATAACGGAAAGTTTGATGTACTGGGTATGTGGCGGCTTTGCTATAATCTTCCTTTTAGCATCAATTTTCAACTATACTTTCAAATTAAAGAAAACATACGATAAAATTACAAAATAATACACCTAAACTGGTGTGTTTAGGCTACCGGCGAACAAGGTTCGTCACAAAAAATAGGTAATACAGAGGAAATTTTTACATGAAAAAGTTTCTAATAGGCGTAATATTCATAATTCCGATAGTGGTTGTAATAGCCCTGTCTGTAACTGGTAGTATTATCAGTTTAACGACACCTGTAAACCCCACGGATATTGTAATTAAAAATAGTGATAACGTGGAAATAGCCCGTGACGAGGTTATTAAAATTGACTCTAGGAATTTTGACGAGTTTATAATAATTGACGTGCTTCCCTCCATTACACAAGATAAAACTATTGAGTTAGAAGTTGTAGAAGATGCGGGCGATGGTCAAATTGAACTTGAGCAAATGGGCGCAAGTAATCGTTACTCCATTATTCCCAAGAAGGTTGGTTACACTAAACTTGTCATTAACCCCAAGGCTAACGTAAACGTGCGTAAAGAGGTTAACTTTTACGTATCTTCCGATAGCATTGAAAATATATCAATTTACAACGATAAGGGCGAAGATGCAGGTGATTACTGCGAGATAACGGAAAATACTAAATTCTACGTTGATATTTATCCAATAGAAGCAGTACGCGATAACAACGTTCAATGGACCTCTTCTAACCCCAGCGTTGCAAAGGTTTCACAAAACGGATTGGTTTCAATAGAGGGCACAGGTCTTTCTAGAATTATGGTAATTGCCGTTGATAAAGATGGTAATACCGTAAGTGATTACGTTGACGTAAATACCGGTGATGCTTTGGTAAAATCTACTCAAGTTTACGTAACCGAAGCCGTTGATAGCGATTGGATTCTAGCAAACGTTGTTCTTAATGCCACTATTGCAGAAGTAGAGGATAACGGAGACGGTACTTTTACCGTATCAATAACGGAAGACGATATTACGACAACCATAATTGTTACTACTCTAGTCGTAGAGGAAGAGGAATGGGATATTGTTGATCTTCCTAGTATTATGTACACTCGTAAGGGTGGTTACGTAGTACACGCTAGAAAACTGATTAATGGCGAGGAACTCTCCGACGTTGTTGTAGAATGTCTTAAC
>JAZSKG010000087.1:0-15513 GCA_045534735.1 Candidatus Stercoripulliclostridium sp. | reverse complement strand
AAAAAGGTTAAGTCGGGCGAACAAACTATAGAAATTCTAGACAAATCTACCTTTGCTATGGGATATGAGACTGCTAGAGGTTCACGTACTACTTACGGTAGTTATCCCGAAATCAAGAAAGAAGACAGCACTTATGCTTTTGAATTAAAGATTTCCGAAAGTTACGATAACGTACTCAGTTCCGACGGCGAAATTACCTACCACATAGAAACCTACGTTTACGACTACGTTGGTCAAGAAGGCGAAGTTTGGGTAGAGTTCCTTATTGATAAAGATTACTTTGCTTCTAAGGGCTCCGACGTTAGCGTTGTCATAGAGCAAATAGAAGACTCTATCAAGAGCCAAAAGGTAAAGATAGGTTGCGTTACTGAATTGGTAGAAATAAATGGTGAAGCCATTTACAAAATTTATATTCACTATACTAGAGGTTAGCCATGGAAAGTAAAATAGGCAGTTGCTTTTTAGGAAGAACGTTAGAACTCTCAGACGGCAAAATGTACCTTGCCGTAACGCTAGACGTTGGTCCCAGAATTATAAAGATGGGAAAGGTGGGGGAAGAGTCTCTAATGTACGAAGACGTAGACGACAACGTCAACAAAGACGTTTCTCTTGAATATGGCGAAGGCAAAACCTGGCATATTTACGGCGGTCATCGCATATGGATTTCTCCTGAAGATGAAACTACTTATTATCCCGATTGCAATCCCGTAAATTATGAACTAAAGGAGAACGGCGCTACCTTTATGCCTCCACAATGGACGGAAAGAGGCGTGCAACCCGTACTTGATATTACTTTCGTTGGAGAAGGTAAAGTGGCCGTTAAAATGAGCCTTATAAACGTCACGGACAAAGAAAAGGACCTATGTTTGTGGGCTTTAACCGTTATGAAGTGTGGTGGAAGATTGGTTGTGCCACTATCTACGGAAGACACGGGATACCTTGCAAACAGAAACTTGGTAATATGGCATTATAACGATATAAAAGATCCTCGTTTTGAACTTGAAAACGACAAGATAATACTTACTAGCAACAAGATATGCAAGGGTCCCTTTAAGGTAGGAACCTATCTTAAACCAATATATACCGAATATACCTATGGCAACACAACGTTCATTAAAGAAGTTGAGGTTACTGCCGAGGCTAACGAGTATCCGGACTTCTGTTCAAACGTAGAAACCTACACGAACGAACACATTCACGAGGTAGAAACCCTTTCTCCATTAAGAAAGGTAGCACCCGGTGAGGCAATAACACACGTTGAATATTGGACCATAAAATAGGAGAAAATATGTTAGACAAAAATTACTACCCAATGTATCTATACCAAAAAGACTTCTTAAAAGGCGCTTGCACCGAAGGTGATAAGCCCTTTATTTTAGTGCTGGAAAGAGGGGAGGGAGAGTATGAAAGATACGAAACTGCCCTTTATGCAAATGGACACGTAGAAGAAAATCTTCGCTATGCAAAGAAACTCGTTAAGACGATGATTTGGGCATACGGTGGATATAAGTTTTACTTGTGCGGTGGAGAAAGCGTTATAGATGGACTAAGAGAAGCCTACTCCAAAACTGGAGAAAGAGCCTTTGATTATAACTTTATGAACGACGTTTATCTTCGCCCATTGGAGTTTGTGGAGGTAACGCCAGATGAACTTCCTAAGGGTGGATGTAAGGCAACCCCCTCCGGCGCAAATTCAAGTGGATATCGTATAGGATTTGATGCTGGCGGAAGTGATAGAAAGGTTACTGCTTGCATAGACGGAAAGGTTGTATATGAGAAAGAAACCGTGTGGTTTCCAAAGTTAAACAGCGATCCCAACTACCACCTAGAAGGCATTTTGGACTCCATTGATAACGCACTAATCGCACTTGGTGGTAGGGTAGACGCAATAGGCGTTTCTACGGCAGGTATAGTCGTGGATAATGAAGTTAGGGTATCCAGTTTGTTTAGAAAGGTATCCAAAAAGGAACAAAACGATTTTGTTCGTCCCATATACATTAATCTTGCCAAAAAGTATGGTTGTCCGGTAAAAGTTGCTAACGACGGCGACGTTGCCGCACTTGCCGGCGCATTTACCGAAGGAGGAGAAATACTGGGTATTGCAATGGGTACTTCACTAGCCGCCGGTTACGTAGACGGCGACATGAGAATCAGGGGATGCCTAAACGAACTTGCCTTTGTTCCGGTAGATGCTAACGAGGACTCGGCCATAGACGAATGGAGTGGCGATAGTGGCGTGGGTGTTATGTACCATTCACAAGACGGCGTTATCAAACTAGCCCCCGAGGCCGGTATAGACCTTGATGAAAACCTTAGCCCTGCCGAGAAACTAAAGGTAGTACAAGCGCTTGCTAACGAGGGAGATGCAAGGGCCGTTGAACTTTATGAAAGAATGGGCGACTACTTTGGTTACACCTTATTATGGTTTGGTTGCTTGTACAAAATAAAGAAGGCTATATTCCTTGGTAGAGTAGCAAGCGGTAAGGGTGGAGAAATTCTTCTTGAGAGAGCAAGGGAGATTATTAAGAAGGAAGGCTCTTCTCTGGAAATAGTTCTTCCCGATGAAATGAGTAGAAGACTAGGCCAAAGTTTTACTGCAGCAGGTCTTTAAAATAAACAAATTTATAACGTAGGAGACGACTTATGCAACTCAACAAAAACGCAGAAGTAGTATGCGGAAAAAAGCAAATTTATACTGAACTTGTCGTTGCGGCTCACCAAGACGATATTGAGATTATGTGTCCCCAAGCAATCATTAAGGGATACCAAAGTGACCGTTATGGTGTTGTGGGCGTGGTTTGTGCCGATGGTAGCGGAAGCCCCAGAAGCGGTAAGTTTGCAACCATGACCGACGAGGACATGAAGAAGGTAAGACGCCTTGAGCAAATAAAGGCTGCCGAGATAGGCGATTACTCCTCCCTCATCATGCTTAACTACACAAGTGCCGAACTAAAAGATCGTAACAACCCAAATCCAACCGGTGATATCAAAGAGATTATTTTGAATTACAAGCCCGAAACCATGTACATTCATAACCTTGCCGACAAACATCCAACTCACGTCGGTACGGCTATGCATTGCGTAAAGGCACTTCGTGAACTTCCAAAAGAGGCTCGCCCCAAGAAATTGTACGGCTGTGAAGTATGGCGTTGCTTAGACTGGCTAGACGACAAAGAAAAAGTATTCTTTGACCTAACCGGTTACGAACAACTTATGCGTGACGTTTTAGACGTTTACGAGAGCCAAATAGCAGGTGGTAAGGAATATTGTACTGCAGCAATAGGTCGCAGAGCGGGCAATGCTACCTTTAGCGCTTCTCACGGCGTAGACGTAGCAGAACACGTTTCTTACGGCATGGACTTAACTCCTCTTATAGAGGACGACAGCATTGACGTTAAGGAATTCATAGTAGGCAAAATACAAAAATTCATAGACGATCTTCTAATTTAACAATCTTTTCAAACAAGAATTTACCGGGGGCAGAGCAATATCTGCTCCTTATTTTTTTGCAATTTTTTATGTGGTCATACACTTGCTAGGTAAAATTATAGTAAATTATTTGTGCGCATGCGTATATTCACACAAAATTCAGTTTGCCTCCAAAAACATACACGTATGCCTTGTGGCGCCTAGATATTGTGGTGTTAGGGGCGTAATACCACAATTTGTAGTGTTGGAATGTGTACGAAAAGTGAAGTTCAAGTGAACGACATTAAAAACGCGCATATTTATATTATAAATAAAGGGGTTGACTTTTTTGGGGGTTTTTAGTAGAATATCGGTACAGCAGGGATAAGTCCCTGCCATTTCTATTAACACACGCGTATAAGCGCAAAACTCCACCACCCACAAGGAGAAAAAACATGAAACTCAAAAACACCCACAAGATTTTGTTGCTGTTAGTGCTAGTTGCACTAGTGGTAGCACTATTCGCCTGTTCACCTCGTCCCGAGGATGACTTTGCCGACGACAATAACGTTATTGTTGGCGGAGACGGCGATACTACCATTGACAAAGAAATCACCTTGACAGAAAACGCCAACCAGGCAAAACTCAAGGAGAACGTTCACGATGCAGTTAATAACTACGTTGATTATTACCGCGGACCGGATGACGCCGAGTGGTTCATCATGGACGTTAGCGTTGAATATGAATTTGAACACTTCTGGTTGGATCAAGAGGAGAAATACGACAAATCTTCGGCATTTACCATAGACGTCAAGGGAAATCTCCACTTGAAGGATAACGCAAAGAGTGAATTTTATATGCAAATTAGAAATGCCAATAACATGCCCGTTATGGCAATCTATTATGCTTCCGGATATACTTACGTGGTTGTGGGCACGCAAAAGTATTACATGGCTGAACTTAACTTTACCGAAGTGGGCGGTATGCTTAAGCAGACTCTTATAGATGGTGGAATAGACGTTAATAGAATTATCTCTGCAGTTCTTGCCGGAGGAAAGACGGGAATGCAAGCCCTAGACGACTTGGGCATCCTTGGCCTAGTCGGAACCATTCTTTACGACAAGAACGGCGAAATTAACCATTACAACCAAATTGAAGAGGGCGTTTACGCAAACAAAGACGTTATGTTTGAAGTTAAGGCAAACTCCCTTCTTGATATGTTATGCGGTAGAGGTTTGGACTTAGGCATTATTATGCCCGGCTTGAACATAAGTTTCGGTAAGATTTGGGATTTGATAGGAACCTTCATCGGTGGAGGCACCTTCCCCAACCTAGACCCAATTATGTTACAATTCTTGGGATTCAACTTTGAGCAATTAGGCGAAAAAGAATGGCCCGACATGTACATGTATATGGGCGCTATGACCGAACTTGAAACCATCACGAAGACGGACGCAGACGGCCTAATTTTGCAAGAACAAGACTACGTTATGAAGGGATTCAGAATTAACGTTTCCACCGATAACGACGTACAAGAAACTCGTGAGAAGTATGCCGACGTATATCCTACAGATATGACCGACGACGAACTCATAGAAGAGTACTATGCAGACATCAAGATTAAGCCTCTACTTTACACTTCTAGCGAAAAGATTAACATCAACTTCGGTGGTCTAGGACTTAACGAACAAGGACGTAAAGACACCTACGTAGAAGGCGGTATAGGTAACCTTGGCCTTGGACTATCCCTTTACTTTGAAAACGACGAGAACGGCGGACTAACCATCAACCGTATTCTAGGTGATGCGTTCAACCTCAACCTCGGCGAACTCGGCGAAATGAAAATTAACCTTCCCTATGCTGCACGTTACGAACTAGGACTAGACGTTAAACTTGCGCTAGACTTCATGGATGGAGCAAAGACTCAAGCCGAAATCACCATTAACTTTAACGATACGCCTCTTATGAGGTTGTTCCTAAGCGATACCAACTTGTACATAAACTTTGAAGAACTCAAGGTTTATAGTGGACAAGTATTGCCCAATATCGTTCTACAGGGTCTCAACATTAATAGCCTACTAGGTGGCGTACTTGGTGGCATTCAACCTTTCTTGGATCCTAACTACGTAAAACCTGCAGATAGCGTAACTCCTTCAAATAGTCTATTTGGCGGACTCTTTAACGAAGGCGAAGAGGGCGCCGGTGGTGGCATTGATATCATGGCACTTCTAACCGTTGTCGTTGAAAACCTTGAACTTCCCGGTATCAAAGAATATCTATACAATGAAGACGGCACCGTTCAAACCGATGCAAACGGCAAGCCTATACCAAACCATTGGAACATAGAACTTGACCTTAACAACGAGGAATTAACCCAAATCGTTGGCTTTATCACCCCCTTGAACGGCACTCTTGGTGAAGAACTAAACGTAAATCTACACTTCAACCAAAAGAATCCTCTTGACACCTTTGGTCTAGTAGTTGATATTTCCGACTCCTTCCGTCTAGGCCTTAAACTTGATAGTTTGACCTACATGAAAGAGCCCGAATGGGAAAACTACGAAATGGTTGATACTGCAGAAGAACGTGAAAAGTACGTAAACCTCTCCATGTATAAGACCGAAAACGGTAGCATAGTTGCATTCAACCGGTACTTTAACGTAATCATGCAAGGCGACGTTACTTTGGGCGCAGAAGAAACTACCGAGAAGGGACTTGACCTAAGCGGTCTAATTGGAACCTTTGTAGACAACCTACTACTTTCCATCGGCGTAGAATACACCGGAAGCACCACTATCGCTTACAAGATTGAAGGTAACGTAGACCTTGTTGATCTTGCTCAAACCGAACTTAAGATTACCATTTTTAACAAAGGAAACGGAGATCCCTTCATCAGAATAATTTATTCTGCAGTAGAAGACACCCTTTACATAGACTTAGAATGCCTAGAAAACATGGGCTTTGCTTCACTTGGCAAACTACCTCGCTTGAAGTATGAAGGTCTTGGTCTACGTGACACCTTAGCAGGTCTTGATATTGCTTCTATACTAGCGGACCTACTGGAAAGTGAAGAATACGGCGCACAAAACGCTATAACCATTGATACTTCATCTCCCGATTTCTTGAACAACGCAAAACTTGGACTTTACCAATATTTGGTTGCTAACGAATATATTTCCACCGGAAAACTTATTGGAGGAGAAGAAGTAGGCGTTGCCGTACTTAACGCACTTCTTGCAGACGGCGAAGGAACCGAGGGCGAAGGAACCGAAGGAGAAGTTACCGAGGGCGAAACCACCGAAGGTGGCGGTCTAGACATAATGCAAATAGTAGGCTTGGCTCTTGATAGAGTTGAACTTGATGCTATAGAGGGTACTCTAACCGTATACGTAGCAACTCAAGTACTTTCCAGTTTGCTTACCTTGCTACTTGCTCCCGTAGACGAGTTTGGTAATCCCGAAACCATCACCATGCCCAACGTTAACGCATTAGTTCAAATTAAGGCTATTAACTTTGACTTTGGACCCGATGAAAACGGCAAGCCCATTTATCCCGAAAACGGCATTATAAGAATTTACTTAGGTCTAGTTGATAGTGGAGACGAAACCATAGACGCTATCTCCCTAGAACTTGATATTTTGAAGGATATTGCTCTTCGCGCAGGTAGAGTAAACCTTTATACCGACATTGAAGACGACGAATATATCCAATCATTTGTAAATATTCACACCTTCCTAGATAACCTTACCATAGGTTTACATATGAGTGGTCACTTTGACCTTACCGTAGACGAAACACCCGTTTATAAAGTAGACGAAGACGGCAACTTTATCCTTGATGAAAACGGCGACAAGATACCCGTTTTAGACGAGGACGGTAATCAAGTAATGCAAACCATAGAGCAATATACCAACGCATATCTAAACGGTATGCTTTCCGGCATTATTGAAGGCCTAGGCTTAATGGTTGATACTTCACAACTTGACATTGAACTAGGATTTGAAATTTCCGGCAAGATTTCTCTAGGTGGCATCATTAAACTAGACGGCTCCGAGGCTTCAGACCCCATTAATACCATTCTTGCAGGCAGTGAACTTCAAATTAAACTATTTGATCGCAAAGTAGCGGGCGAAGCCGGCGATATTTTGGGTATCTATTTACTTGGCGGTAACCTATACTTGGATCTCAGTTTCTTCGGCATGCCTAATATAGGTGTTAATAACGTTGCAAGTTTAATTGAGGACATTGGTAGTTTAACCGGTTCAGATGAAGCCGACAAAGACGAAGCACCTGCAAACCTACTACACCTCAATAGAGTAGAAGAATTCGCAGATGCCTCTAACCCCGAAGCAGTTGCATTACAAGTTCTTCTTGAGCCAGATAAGGTTGCTATAAACCTCACAAAGGATGCAATTGCAAGCCTACTAAAACTATTCATTTCTAGCGATCTACCCATTGAAATTCAAGATACCACTCTTGAACTTGGTCTAAACAATACCGGCGTATTCCTAGAAATATCCACCGGTATAGAAATCTTCAACCTTGACCTTGGATTAAGTAAGTTCAAGATTGCTCTAGATGGAGAAGAACTTGAAGGTTCTGATTTCGTAGTATCTCTACCCAACGAAGAATTCTATTTAACCGAAGAAGGTCTACCCACTAACCTATACCTTGAACTTGGTGGATATGCTTTCATAAACAGCGAAGTAGTAGCAAATAGTGACAAGAACGTTATAGACCTTTCTCCCGCTCTTAGCGGACTTCTAGGCGACGTTGAACTTAATATGCTCATTGAGTTCTTAGGACTTGTAGACGAAGCACTATTCTTTGACATTAACGCAAGTTTGAACCTAGAAGAAATCATAGGAATTATAAACAACGGCTTTGACTTTGCAAAACTAGAGCAAACCGGTGTTGCATTAACTCTTTCAACCTATGCTGCAGCGCATCCCGAAGACGAAGGATATTATGATGCAAACGGAGAAAGAGCACGTCGTAACGTAATGGAAATTTACTATGTTGACGGCGATTTATACGCTCACATTGAAACCTTCATTGCAAACCTTGAGTACATCTACGTTCCCGGAGCAAACGAACTTATAGCAGGCCTCATTGGCGCTATGGCTCCAAGTGTAGAGGCGCCCGAAGGTGGACAAGCTTCTAACGAAGGTGAAGAACAAAATCCCGTAGAACTTGATGAAGTTAAGTTCTACATTGACCTCTCTCTTGCCGGTTACGGCCTAAGCGTTAACATTACCAAGGGCTTCTTGGTTGGCGCACTAAACGTTCTTGGTCTTAACATTGAAGAATACCTAAAGAGCCTAGATCTTGGCGTAGAAGTTGGTCTAAACGCAAGCCCCTTGGAAATCCTTCTTGCTCTTAAACTACGTGACGTAGGCATGGACGGAGAAGACGCACCCGGCACGGCTACCCCCAACGACGGAAACTTTGTAGAATTAGGCGCATCTATCAACAATCTAACCATTCTAATGGATAAGAAGGTTGAACTCAGCGACGAAGAAAAGTCCAAGTACGATGCAATTGAAACGCTAGATACTCTTGGTGTAAACATCGGTGGTGTTGCTAAGTTTGAAATCACCTCTCCCGAGGGCGTTGTAGATCCCGAGACCGGAGCAAGTGGCAACTTGACTTCACTTTCTCACATCCTTACCGAGTTAAAGAAGATTCTACAAGAGAATGCTACCAAGCAAATGTATCAATGGATTCGTGAGGCTGCTCTCAAGCCCGAATATAAGGGCATGACCGACGCACAACTCAAACTTATCTATAACGAAGAAGTAAGAAGCGATATTGACTTTAACGCACTCTTGAACTTCGGTCTAATCATAGAAGTTATAGACGAGTTTGCAAATGGCACGGCAACCTTTGGTGGCGAACTTTATTATGATATTGAAGTAATTCTAGATATCTCCAAGATAGAAAACCTAAAGGCATCCATATTCCTTTCCACCTCTCCCAAGAAGGAAAATCGTGGTGACATTATGTGGGTAACCTTGATGGGCGAAGAAAAGTCAGACGGCTCCGTTGACCTTAACGTTGTTGCAGACTTAACTAAGGTATTTGGCGACGTACTAGAGATTAACGACGTAATTCGCATTAACAACTTTAATGCATTTACCGAATATATGAACCAATTTGCCGAAGATATGACTGGCAAAGAAGAGACCATAAATGAAGTTGCTTTGAACTCCACAAATAATGGTTTGGTTCTACCCAGAATGGCAAACGGCAAGGTTGCTCCTTCCATAATGAGCGCGTCTGCTATCATTCTAGCAATCACCGCAGATCCGGAAGGCTATGGAATCCCCAATGCTGCACCCGTTGCTATAGTTGCTCCTGCTGCTGCAATCTATTCACTTGCAAACAGCCTACTTTCCAGCGACCAACAATTTGAAATAGAGGTTGATACTTCTAAACTCACCACCTACGCAAATAGTGGCGTATATTCCGAACAAGAATACTACTACGCACTCCAAGGTTTGGTAGAGCAATATAGAATGAACCTACAAAAGCATTATGCTGACGGCATTCTTTCCGTAGAAGACTACAACGGCCTTGATACTGCTTGGGAAAATTACGTTACGACTCTTAACGCTCTTTACGCAGAAGAGGGTGTAACCATCGCTAAGTTAGATGCATCATTTACCCAATTCGTTGCAGAATATAAGGAAATGATAGGTGGTCAAGTAGGTCAATTCTTCCCCCACGTAAGTGAAGAAGCCCTTGCTCTCTTAAACACTGATTTAACGGCTGTAGAAACGTTATATGCATCAATTAGCGCTCTTGACGGCGTATATAGTGAAGAACAATACAACAACCTAAAGAATGGTTTAGTAGCACTACGCAAAGCAGAACTAGACAAGATGTATGCCGACGGCGAACTTGATAAGTTCAGTTATGAATATCTATATTCCGGCATCATTAGAGACCTACAAGGTCAACCTGTAAATCCTTCAGATTACGGCAAGGTAGATCTTTCCAAGTTCTTTGGAATACACGATCCTAGTTTAATGATAGAACTAGGCGCAGGCAAGGTTCCGGATGAAAACGAAGAAAGTGGATACAGAAGTGCATTCTTGCTTGTAAACGTAAATATTGCAGAACTCTTAGAATTACAACTTGAAATCGGCGCTATAAACGTTTCCGTAAGCCCCGACGATACCTATTATACCGGTACTGTTGACGAATACGGCACATGGCAAGGAGGCGTACTCAATCCCAACAACGATTACTACTGGCTCAACCCCGAAGAAATGGCAGAGCAAAATATCACTCTTTCATTTAGTGGTAAGAGCAAATTTAGAGCAGAAGATACCGACGAAGATACGGCTATTGACCTTAAGGCTGTACTTGAAGCATTCCTAACCGACGTTGACTTTGGCGCAATCATTGAGAACTATGGCCTAGAAGACAAAGAAATGCTTGTTGAACTCGCTCTAAACCTCAATATGCACGACCTAATGCTTCTAGTTGCAACCGGCGATATCAACTGGATACTCGTAAGAGCAGAACTCTTATTACGTATCGGTCTGGAAGTTGAAAGAGAATTCATAGACGTAGCGCAAAGCGAGCAACAAGGAAGAACGGTTACTTATACCGAAACGGTAATGGATTACATATCCATATACTATAAAGATGGAACGGCATACATAGACGGCCGTATGCTCGGTGTACAAAGACTTAAAGTAGAAATGTTCATGGACCACCTCATGAGACTATTTGGTGGAGAAGGTCTAGAAGACTACTTTGATAAAGAAAACACCGACGATGATGAAATCTATGAAGAGGAAGTACAAGTAAACAATGCAAGCGTTTCCGAACTTCGTGCAAGTGGAGAGATGAGTGATGAAGAATATCTAGCAAAATATTCTATCAACGAAGCGATTGCTCACGAAGATTTGATGCCTTACGTAAGACTTGTATTCGGTAATAGTTCAGGCTTCATACTAGACGTTATGGGCGCAGTTATCTTTACCGCTCTTGGTGGTCTTGATCTTGGTCTAGACGGCGTTGACGATCTTGGCGCCCTCGTAAGCGAAGTTCTCAATGGAGATATGGCACTTCAACTTGGTTTGATAGCAAGCCTACCTCAAATGAACGAGTTCTGGACGGCAGAAGGCGAAGATAGCGACTTAATACCCGATGAGGAAAGCGCACTTTTAGGTTTAACCTTAGAAATTGCAAACTACACCATGGGTATAGCAATAATGGGTGCTGACGTTGACTTTAGAGATAGTTCCGACGAAATGGACGACGTTAACGTTGCTCCCGATAACTTTGATAAAGACGCATACGCAGAAGCAACCAGCCTAGAGTCCGTTTACGTTGAACTTTACGTTGACTTTGATATTGACGGCGATAACGGCACCAAGTTCAACCTTGACGAAACCGTTGCCGGTGTTCTAGGAATGATAGGTTCCGGTGGCATAATGGATACCATTGGTGGACTTGGTCTTGCTCCTATAATTCAACTTCTATCCACAGTAACCACTCATTATAGATTAGAGATTATAGGCAACATCAACTTTGGTGAAATCTTAGAAACTACAACATTCTACAAGACCAACTTTGCAGTTGTTCTTCGTGATAGAAATAAGACCATCAACTATGACGGCGAAGAAAAGTTTAAAGAAGTACTTTCATTCTACTACGTTGATAAAGCAGCATACATTAACGCAGAGTGCTTCAACCTACAAGCCGTTAAGATTGAAAACGCTTGGGACTTCCTAACCCAAGATATTCTACCTGCATTTGGTGTAGAAGATCCGTTTGCATCTAAAGATGAGGCCGGTGAAGGCGAAGAAGGTGGCGAAGTCGAAGTTAAGAACCACGGATTTGCCGGATATGAATCCAACTTTGATCCCTTCCAAGTATTCAACATTCCTCAAGGAGCAACCCCCATTGCAGGATACATTAACCTACTCGTAAGTCCTCAAGGCTTCATTATCAGCATTACCTCTGCAGCACTATTTGGTATACTTCGTGCGCTAGGTGGCGAGGCAATGGACTTCTCCAGTTACGTAGAACCAATAGGTGAACTTGAAATTGAACTCGGCTTAGCAGGCCCTGATCACTTGTTAGAGATTGATTTAACCTTCCAAGGATATGAATTTGCAGGCGACGAAAGAGTAGACCTTTCAACCGATCCTAACGTACACGATTACAAGAAGGGTGGTAAGATAGGCATCTCCCTTGGTATTTCCAACCAATTCACAGCAGCACTTTCATACGGCTGGGTAGAAGATACTTATTATAAAGAAGCAGACGGTAGCATCAGAATTGAATCTGTTATTGCAGACCATACTCTACGCGCTCCCGAACACGCATACTTAGAAGGCGTTACCACCGATGACCAAGGAAACGTAACTCACGAATATATAGCACAAGATTACGTAAACTTTGACCAGACCGACCCTGTTGTAAGTTTTGAACTCAATCTATACTTTGATATAGGTTCAGAAGCAATCACCGGCGAAGGTATTACCGGCATACTAACCGATAAACTATATCCCGGCTACGACCTCAACAAAGAGCCTTTAACTTCACTCTTAGCAGGCCTACTAGATAGCACTCTAGGAATACTCTTAGAAGTTACCGGCGAGCATCAACTAAGCGTTGTTGCAGAAATCCTAGTAAACCTACCTCTACTTAACTACCGTGGTATAGAGGTTCAATTAACCGTAAGAAGAGTAGACGGAGATCACGACTATAAACTAATACAAGTAAACCTCCACAACTCCAACCTATACGTTGACTTGACCTATCTAAACGGACCTAGATTTAGTGTTGAAGAAGTTCTTGAAACCTTGCTTGGAGAAAAAGATCTTGACCTTGACGGCAGAGACGAAAACGTAGAGGACGGCACTATTCCAGAAGGCGGAGTACAAAACGCAAACGGTGTACAAAACGCAAGTGGTGGAGCATATACTCCCGTTAATATTGATCTTGGTGCACCCATGATTATTAGGGGTATTGCAACCCATGGTTTGGCATTATATCTAACCGAAACGGCAGTAAATAGTGTTCTCGGTATTGTTCCGATGCCTGCACTAAAGGTATTTAGCGATCTCTTACTACAAATTTCCGTAGCACCCAAGAAGAACAGTTTCAACCTTGGTATTGATTTGGAACTTTCTGCAACCTCAACCGATGCAGGCGTTTCAACAACATCTAAAGTTCTTGACCTTGGTATTGGTATAGGCGACCATCGCTTGAACTTTGAAGCAATTCCTTCAGACGAACTAATTCTTCCTCAAACTGCAAACTATCTACCTGCACACGACGTTAACACTATTGAAATTGAGGCAGGCTTTGAAATTAAGTTTAAGATTAACGATGGTGTAGTAGACCTCGGTAACCTTTACGAAACCATTTTGGACATTAATGGTCCTTTGGGTGGTATGGCAAAGGATACTGCATTTGAAACACTATTTAGTAAAGATAGTCCTCTTGCAACAGCACTACCTAACTTGGTAATGCTTGGATTCTTGAATGATGATAACGATTATTTTGGCGATACCATCAGAATTGATATCCTTGCTAAGGCATACATTAAGAATGGTCTAGACGGACTACTTGAAAACTTACAACTAAGAGTAGACATCTATTCATTAAAAGATAAAGATAGATTCTATATCTCTATATCCTATTATAATGGAGACCTATATCTTGACCTTTCCACTTTAGGACTTGGAAAGATAGAAATTTGGGAATTCATGGGAATGATAAACTACATCCTTAACGGTGGAAACGCAGAAGAGGATGCAGGTGACGGTTCTGAGGAAATCACCCCCGAAGTTGAACAAGCATTTGCAAAGACGTATCCCACTTGGGGACAAGTGCTTGCTCTCGGCGATGAAACCGTAGAAGAACAATTAATAGGTATTGTTAAAATACTCCTTTCACAAGACGACGGACTACTCCTAACCGTTACCTTTGAAATGATTAACGTTATTCTAATGCTCGTAGGCGTTGATATCGGTCTAGAAGATTATCTAGAAGGCGTTATTGAGCCCAGTGCAAGCATAGGCATGACTCCCAAGAGTGAGTATGAAATCGGCATCCACCTAGATACCGGTAAAGACACTCGTGACCACTGGGTAGTAGACCCCGTAACGGGAGAATACGTACTCGGTAAATACCTTGTTGATAAAGAAGGCAACTACGTATACGACGAAAACGGCAAGCACGTGCTTGGTAGTTACGTATATGACGAAAACGGCGATTATAAACTAGATGAAAACGGTGACAGAATTATAGTTACCGACACTCAAGATAATAACGCCGGTGCAGGTATCAACTTTGGTATATCCATTCTTGGCGAAAACATTAAAGCCGGCATACAAAACGAAACCAAGATTCAAACTCCTTACGGCATAGAATCCACCTTGGTTCCCGTTATAAGTGCAGAAGAAAGAAGTTCATACACTAGGTATGACGAAATGGCACTTCAAATCGGCACCAACATAAGTTTACAACTTGACTTTGAAGACGGTGACGTTTCACTCGTTGAACTACTAGAAGTTGTATTTGGTATGCTTAACATCAAGTTGCCCGACAACTTGGATACCTCCATCGTTCTTGCCGGTGGTGACGAAACCTTGTTTATGGAAATCAACCTCAAAGCAGGCCTTGACCTCAAGAGGATGCTTTCTACTAACGCAGAAGAATTCGGTTCTGCTCTAATACTAGACCTAGTAATTCGTTACACTATTATTGATAACACAACCCACGAAGTATACGATAGTCAAAAACTAATCCAAGTTTACATGGTTGACAACGTTGCATATCTGGGAATAGAACTCTTTGATACCAACCTTGACATTAAACTAGACGAATTTGACATCTCCAGATTTATTCGTGACTTCATGCAAGGCATCTTTGATATGGAAGACGTTGAAGAAGGCGTTGGCGGTGGCGTACAAAACGCACCTACCACGGCTCCCAATGGTCCTGCACGTAACCCCATCATTGATATGTATGAAGAGAGTGATTACGCAATTGGTAACTTCTTGAAGCCCATCATTTACCTAAACAGCGAAGGCTTTGGCTTGATGGTTACCAAGGAACTATTAGTTGGTGTTG